>JAEINM010000071.1 GCA_016342385.1 Spirochaetaceae bacterium
ACATCCTTCAAGAAGTAATAGAGAAGATATTATCCCGAGGTCATCAACTGAAAAATGTCGAAAAGAGTAAATCCTGGGTTTTCAAGATTACCGAAAATTGTATTTATGATTTTTATAGAAAACAAAAATATGATTATCCAAATAGTGACAATATAATCAATGAACTGGAAAGTCGTAAGGAGAATAGCTCAAGGTATGAAAATAGAAGTATTAAAACCGGCTATATCAAAGCTATTATTGAAGCATTGGATTATAAAGAAGGAATTGTTTTTATATTAGCTAAAATATGCTCCCTCAACTCAATCGAGGGGAGCCTTATATTAAAAATATCACCTGAAGCTTTTCGTAAAAGACTTTCAAGAGCTCAAAAAAGAATGTCCATCCTTAGAGAGAAGCACTGCGTAAAAGGTCATTCCCAGGATTTTCTATATTGTGAAATGTCAAAAGATACTCTTCATGAAAAAGAAGATCTACTCTATTCTCTGATTCAGGATGTAGAATCGCAAAATCTTGAAGACCTTTTGACGAAAGGAAAACTTTTTTTCAAAAAATAAGTCACACTTCCAATAATTAGTCGTCTATTAATTAAATATTTAAGGAGACTAATTTGAAAATATATCAATTTCTGATTTTGTTATTTACTATTCTTTTATCAGGATGTACCACAATGAAACCATACGATTTCAAGGATTTTTCATTTCCCAATGAGCAAGGATTAACTATCGACTGCAAGGGAAAAACAATATCAACTTTTATTATTTTTTATCTATTCCAGGGATTGAGTGAAATTGAGAACGATCAATATGTAGATCTAATAATAGATAATACCGATTATGTTAAGAATGATATTGTTTCATGGGCCAATTATTGTGACATACAGATTCTGAGTGAAGAGGAAATCGATGGATCAATTCAAATCCGCTTCGTGAAACAAAGCCAGATTAACAAAGGAAAATCTTTTGCCCTTGCTTTAGCTGAAGATGGTTTGGGAGAACTTTTATCTCCCTTAGGGTTTGCCTTGGGAGCTGCATTGAGTGGATATGATGTTCGTATCTTCCTAAATGGCCCCGCCGTTAAAATTGTTGAAAAGGGATTTAAAGAGAAATTATCAGGATTCTCCCGAATATTCAGTGGCTTTGCAAGAAGAGGATTAAATAATATAGGCCACATAAGTCCTACTCAAAAACTGCTGCAATTAAAACAATTAGGAGCCGAAATATATATTTGCGGGCCATCTGCGGATCAATTTAAACTTAATCGAAACAAGGTTATTATTGAAGATGTAAAATACGTTGAATATATGACTATAATTCCTATACTTGCTGAAGCTGATATTAATTTTTTTATTCAATAACTTATCATTCCCGGCAGGTTGAGTTCATTCCCGGATTGCCGAATCTGACTGATTCCGGTAATCCGGGGGGCTCATGGTTTATTTAAGTCAGCTCTGGTTTTCGGAATTCAGCTCAGATCCATCTGCCTCGGGAGATATCCCCTCTCCTTCGTCGCCAGATTCGGCCGACATTTCTGAAACCTTCTGTTTTTCAGGACGGATAACATCCTCATCCATCAGTTTCTTCAGCTCTCTACGCCTGCGTTTATCTCCCCGTTTACCACCACCCTCATTGCTCCCGGAAGGGAAGCTCTTAAAAAGGATAGAGCTTAAGACCAGAAGGCCCCAGGCCTGCCAATAGGAAATCTGGGTCAGACCGAAGATTTCGGGCATTAACCAGTTCCACAGTAGCATGACCACCCAGCCGAAGAGAAAAATCAGTCCGATAAAACCGATTGCCATAAGAAAGCCCAGAAATACTTTCATTCCCATTCTCCGCTCTTCCCACCAGGAATCGGCATTGCAATGGGGATTTTTTTTGATTTCTTTCTCCCAATCTTTCTGGAATTCCTTTCTTATTTCCTCTCTAATTTCATTTTTTATTTCATCCATCATTTTCATTCCTCCATAATTTTCTCTTTAGTCATTAATCCAGTGCTTAAGGGTCCGCGAGAGGTTCTTAACCGCATAGCGTTTCCTGGCCTTCAGAGTATCGATGTTCTCACCTGTAAGCTCTGCCAGTTCGGCAAATGTCTTACCTCCGAACACCTGTGCTTCCACAACCTTCCTCTGATCGACAGGGAGGGACTTTATGGCTTCGTCCAGAGCTTCCACCATACAGCGTCGTACATAAGCGTCGAGTGGATCCAACCCGACACCGGCAATCACCTCTCGGAAAGTCTCCTCGGCTACATTGGTCTCCCCAGCCATCTTTCGCACTTTCTCATGGCGCCAGGCGTCGATCAATCGCCTGGAGACAAGAGTGTTCAGCCATGCGGGCAGGTTGATAATATTGGCCAGCCTGTCCAGTTTTCCCCAAGTTTCGGTGTACACATCGTGTATCAGGTCCTCAGTCTCCTCGAGAGATTTTCCTGCTGAACGTATCCTGGCCATCAGTTTGGGCTTCTCGGTCTCGTAGGCCCTGGATAGTCTTTTCTGTGAATCCTGACTGTACAATCGTTCTTCCTTATTCATCGCAACCTATATGACGTATGATTTAGATTTTAGGTGTAAAAAAAAGATATTTTTTTTAATTTCATATTCGATACAGATCCGGAGATAGTTTTCTTTTATGGCATCTTATATGAAAGACAAATCAACGGACCTTATCTGGGTGCATCAATAATTTCCTGCATTCTTCCACTATCTTTCATTTCCTGCAGAACACTTAAAATTTCAGGAATCAGGCCGATGTTTTTTTTATGTAAATAGTGGTATGTAGGAATTGTCCTGAGGGGGGGCTCCTGATAAATTATGGACTCAGAGAGATTTAATCTTTTTCTGTCCACTTCACCTAAAATTGAGAGTTCAACAAAAACATCTGCGTGATTTTCCAGAAGCATATTAAATGCCTGTTCAATAGACTTGAGAACTATGACATCATATCCAGCTGTGATTTGCTCCGGGGCTTTATGCCCTCGGACAAAAACCAGCCTTTTATTTCTCAGATCATCAATACTCTTGACCACTGGTCCAGACTTTCTAGTATAAGCATAAATAATAATATTTGTTATGGGGACTTTAAGGGGGATAAGGTTTGTATACTCATTTTCTATTCCTTCAATTCTGAAAGGAAGACCATCAAAAATACCATTATTGGCATTCACTAGGCTTCTTTCTTCTGGAACATTTACAAAATTAATTTCCATACCCAATTCTTTGTAAGCAGCTTCTATAACAGAATATACAGTGTTTAATCCGGAATTGGAGGTTGAAGGGAAAGTCAATGTTGTCTGAGATGAAATGGAAAATACCAACAATACAAAGAATGTGATTATTATAACTTTTTTCATAATAGAACCTTTAAAAAGATAATAGACTATTAATAAGTATAATACTTTTTTTCTATAACTAGTTGATTTAACTGTCTAAAGTTCTTTACAGAAAAAGAGCATTTTCATTTTAAAGGAAGGCGAATAATAAATGTCGCTCCTTCTCCCGGTTTAGATCGTACATCCATTGTACCTCCGTGATTTTCAGTAATGATAAAATAGGAGACCGAGAGACCCAGTCCGGTACCAATCCCTACGGGTTTCGTTGTGAAAAAGGGCTCAAAAACCCGTTTACATGTTTTTTTATCCATTCCAGGACCATTGTCCTCAACCTCAATGCGAAGCATATCCGCCTTGGTTTCTTTTATAAGTCGTAAGATAAATCTCGGTTTATACTCAGCCAATTCACCCTTTTTTTTCTCCATTGCCTGAGCGCCATTCTGCAGTATGTTCAGTAGTACTTGCTGTATTTGGGTTACTTCACAGGGCACCATCGGCAGATTCTCTTCATACTCTTTAATGATGGTGATATTCTTGAAATCATAATGTTTTTTTAAATCATAATCTGTAGCAGCCAATTCGAGTATATTATCAAGTAGTTCTACGGGATTGTGGAATGATATTGAATCTTCTTTCTTTCTGGCAAAACTTAACATATTGCTCACAATTTCAGCCACACGGCCTCCCGATTCAATAATGGATGCAATCATTTGTAATATACTACGGGACTCCAGGAAATGATGAATCGCTTCTATTGTTGTCCCGGCTTTATCTGCTGCTTCCAGGTTGGCTTGCATCTGTATATTTTTATCCAGGCGGTTTGCCATTACATTGGCAGTCTGTATCATCCCGGCTAAAGGATTGTTTATTTCGTGAGCCATACCGGCGGCAAGTCCTCCAAGGGATAACATTTTTTCCGATTGAATAATCATCTCCTGAGTACGTTTAAAATCCGAGATATCCCGTATGGTTCCCTGGAGAATTGTCTTCCCCCCTAATGTAATCCTGGTTGCAAGTACACTGGCAAAGAATTCTTCACCGTTCTGGCGTTTATGCTTCCATTCAAATAAATTTGAACCCGATTCAAAGGCTTTTCCTATCATGAGCTCAGCTTTTTCTGATGATAGGGCTCCATCGGGCTGATATTGCGGTGATAAGTCAGCTGGTGTCAGTTTTAGCAGTTTTTCTTTGGATTCAACCTTAAAGAGATCAAGGGCTGCGGGATTGCAATCGACATAACCCTTATCAGGATCTAACAGCAACAGACCGTCTCTTGTAAATTCAAAAAGGTTTCTATATTTTTCTTCACTTTCATGGAGGGCAATTTTTACCTCACCTGCTTTAATAACATTGTTCGTGAAGATAAATGTAAATACCAATATAATTCCCATATAAGAGTATTCCAGAATATAGATGAAATCATAGAATCCGCTGCTCACAAATGTGTCGTTTATAAGACCTGCAAAGAGCATGATCATGGCTAATAATAGGGGCAATCCCTTTTTATTCTCACTTCTGTAATATTTCAGACTAACTGAGAGAATACATAGGAAATAGATAATTCCCATAATACTATGAATATTGGTGAGAATACCCGGAGCCATTTCGTTGTATATTATCTCATATCCCAAGGGGAGCCGGATCTCTTTTATGGAGACCTCATTTGTCCATGTCAGGTCATTTCTGATAAACAATCCTACCAGAGCGGCAAAACAATAGTAAACAGTGAATGCTATTACAACCTTTTTGTTCGCCTTACCAGTATAATCGGCAATGAACCATAAAAACGCTACAGCTAGACCTGCTAGGGTGATTACCTGAAATCGCTGCCATTGGACTCCGACTTCCGGAGAAGAAGCGTTGTATAGACCTGAACAGCAAACAGCATATAAGCCCACAGTCAAACAAGAGAAGGCAAATGTCAGATTTTTGCGAATGCTTTTTTGTCGGAGGTAGATTAAAAAATGATAGAATCCCACATAGAACATCAAAGTTGCCAGTGCAATGGGAGGAATAGATATTATATTCATAGTTGACTACCTCCTAGTGCACTCGCTTAATAGAAAGTATTTGTTTTATATTTTATATGATAGAAGTCCTATTTCTCTCTGTCAACGGTAAATACTTTAACAGAACTCTCTGTTCCTTCTTTGGGGAGGTTATGCTATATAATATACATATGCATTATTACGAAGTCCTGCAGCCGACACAGTGTAGGGGAGAGGAATTCGATTTTTTATTGTCCCTGGGGTGGTATCCTATGGGGCAGAACATATTCACCACATCCCACCTTTTCAGGGATGATGATAAGCTCCCGATGAGGGTTCACTGGCTTCGCTATCCCCTGGCTTCAGTCGGGGAAAAAGCCTCCCACCGCAGAATCCGCAGCAGGAGCAGACATTTTAAAATGGAACTGGCTGATCCCTTTATTCATAGTGCCGAGCTGGATATTTTGTATGAGAAATATCTGGATTCTATCGATTTTGACGGATACGCCACTATTGAAGACGCCACCTTCAGAGGGGGCAGTCTGAATATCTACAAGAGCAAGGCGATTATAATCCGCGAGGGGGATCAGATTATTTCATGCGGGATCTTTCATGAGGGAGCTACATCTGTTGCTTCCATTCTGCATTTCTACGATCCCCAATACAGGCGATTTAGTCCTGGCAAATATCTGATTCTCATGACTCTGGATTACTGTCGACTCCAGGGTCTGACGTGGTATTATCCCGGATATGTAATCCGTGGTAATGGAAAAATGAATTATAAACTCTTTCTGGGGCAGGAGGTCGCCCAGTATTATCATCCCCAGCCCGACCCCCTTTCCGGCAGCTGGCTGCCCTTCAGACCAGATCTGCTTTCTCTATAGAATCATTTTTCTTTAAAATACATTGCTCATATCCTATTATTAAACTAAAGGGATATGAAATATGAAAAGTCACATATCAATTTTGTTAATATTTTTTCTCATTCTCGGTGGATGTGCCAATGAGAAAAAAGAGGTGACTGAACCTCATGATGCTCCAGATCCGCTAAAAGTCATCGAAAGTGACCCCATTAATAAGTCTATAGATGTTATCCGAATTGCTGCTGTTGGCGCGAAAACCGGAGATGCCGCTCATTCTTACCGCATATTCTACCCGGCTATGCAATATTCCATTGATAAAATAAACAGAGAGGGGGGGTTACTGGGGAAAAAAATTGAACTATTAGAGTTTGATAATATGAGCTCTGTACTCGGATCTAAGAAAGCCGCCATCGATGCTGTTGAGGCGGGGGCAATTGCGGTCATTGGCGCCTTTTGGAGTTCTCATTCAATGGCCATGGCTCCTATTCTTCAGGATGCTGAAGTTCTTATGGTGTCTCCCAACTCCACCAATCCCAAAGTGACCTTAATCGGTGACTATATTTTCCGGGTCTGTTATCTTGACTCCTTTCAGGGGGCGGCTATGTCGGATTTTGCGAGGAATGACCTCAAGGCTGAAACTTCCATTATCATCACTATGGCCGGAGATTTATTCAGCATGGGACTCGGCAGCTACATAAAGAGAGCTTTCTGGCTCTTGGCGGCACAGTCCTGTGGGAAGGAACATATCTTTCCGGAGCAAATGATTTTATTGATATTGTCAAAGAGATAAAAAGGCTGAATCCCGATGTTGTCTTCCTTCCCGGCTATCCCAGAGAATCGGGTTTCTTAATGAAGCAAGCTAGGAATTTTGGTGTTGAAAGCCTCTTTTTTGGAGGTGATGGCTGGAATCCCGAACTTTTCGGTTTCGCCGGTGATGCTGTGGACGGCAGTTATTTCATACAGCAATGGGATGAGTCTTCTTTACTGGAAGAAAGTCTCCGACTCATAGAGGATTATACCAATAGTCCCTATGGGGAAATTATGGAAATCAATAGCGATCTTCCCATGACATATGATGCCATAATGGTGCTAATCGATGCAATCAAAAGGGCAGGGAATCTAGAACCCCGGGACATACGAGATTCTTTGGCTGAGACAGATAATTACAGGGGCGCTACAGGAACAATAAGGTTTAACGAAAATGGCGATCCGCTAAAATCGGCCACAATTCTTCGATTTGAAAAGGGTAAAGCTCTTTTTGTGACAAATGTCTTTCCGTAAATACAAAGGAGTTAAATGAAAAGAACACTTCGCTTCAAAGTCAATGTGACCATACTTATAACATTTCTCGCCATAGCCATCATCTATACACTGATACAGCTTCCATTTCAGGAGAGGCGAATCCGGACAGCTATGAGTAGTATAGAGACTATACTGCAGACGCTGGTTGACCGGGAAATGAATCAGATTGCCAATGAGATTTACGAAAGTCAGATGACCACATATTCCATTGGAGGGAGGCTGGAGGCTCTTGAGCTCCGACTGGGACAAATGAAAGAGGTGGGTGATATTCTCTCCATAAGCATTTATGACAGTACTGGGGAAATTATGCTTTTCAAAGGGGTGGAGACATCCATGACCCTCTTGACACCACAAGTTAAGAGAGACGTGGAAGCTCATCCTTATGTTAAAAAAGCAAAACTTCAGGGGGTAACAGCTCTTCAATATATGGAAGAAATATCCCTTCTCGGCGAAAGACTCGGTTACATTCTCATTTATTATTCCCTTGCAACTATTGAAAAAGAGCAGAAATTTTCTTATTACATATTCGGTGGTTTATTGGGTTTTATCTTTCTCATAATGGTAATTATTCAGAATATCATTTTTCATCAAATAATCATCAAACCTATATTCTCTCTTCGCAAGGCCATGATCGTTTTGCAGCAGGGAGCTCTCGGTGAACAGATTGACAACTCCTTTAAAGATGAGTTCGGAGATCTGACAAGCACTTTTAACCTCATGTCAAAAGATCTGGCTGATTCCTACAAGCGAATTGAAGACCAGAATACAGAATTGATCCGGACATATGATGATCTGAGTAAATTGAACCTGGAGCTGGAAGCTCGGGTAAGGGAGAGGACAATAGAACTGGAAGAGGCTAACACAGCGCTCAACTATACAATCGAGGATCTTCAGAGAATGCAGGATCAGCTGGTACAGACAGAGAAAATTGCCGCTTTGGGTCGACTTGTCTCCGGTATTGCCCATGAGATCAATACTCCCATAGGAGTCGGAATAACAGCCATATCATACCTTGAAAACGTTACCGGAGAGATCCTTGATAAGTACAAGACAGAGCAGCTCGGTCGCTCGGACTTGAGCACCTTTCTGAATAATGTCGGAAATTCTTCCGACCTTGTCCACAAAAATCTGCAGAAGGCTTCTGAGTTAATCAAGAGCTTCAAACTCATTGCCGTCGATCAGACTTATGACGAGATCAGAACTTTCAAACTTAAAGAATATATAGATCTTCTTCTTTTAAGCCTTGAGCCTAAACTAAGAATGATAAAAAAGAATATTCAGATTCACTGTTCCCCGGATCTTAAGGTGAAAAGTTATCCCGGAGCAATTGCCCAGATTCTGACGAATCTTATCATGAATAGTCTGGATCATGCTTTTGAAGAGATTGAGAAGAGCATAATCTCTATTAAAATTGCAGTTGAGGGTGATCAGCTGAATATAGAATATTCTGATAATGGAGCCGGTATGACCGAGGAGGTTCGAAGTCGAATATTTGAGCCTTTTTATACGACAAAAAGAGGCCAGGGCGGGACAGGCCTGGGTTTGTCCATTGTCTTTAATATTGTAAACCAGAAACTTAAAGGATCCATTTCCTGTAAGAGCTCTCCAGGAGAAGGGTCAATCTTCGACATCAGTATTCCATATGAATTGTAATGCCTTTGATAATATGAACATTGTATATGTGACTGATAACTATTGGCCAAGAATGAGCGGAATGGCCGTTTCTATCGATTCTTTTTGTAGAGAATTAAAAAAAAAAGGAATTGATGTTCATATTCTGGCACCTGATTACCCCAATGCCAAAGAACATGATGCAATGCACAAGGACATCAATATTCATCGTTTTAAATCATTGAAAATATTTTTTTCAAAAGAAGATAGATGCGTTTCCCCATTTCAGGAACGTAAAATCTCTGATGTAATGAATAGTATAGATCCAGCGATAATTCATATTCAAACTGAGTTTAATATGGGCAGGATAGCCATTAAATATGCTATCGAAAATAATATCCCTTTAATTGCTACGGCTCATACGGTGTGGAGAGAATACGCCTTTTACATACCTATTTTACCCGGGTTTTTTCGAAATTCTTTTGTCTCCTATTATTATAGAAAGTTCTATATGAATATTGATAATATCGTTGTTCCCAGCAAGGCTATGAAACTGTATATAGAAACCTATGTGCAGAATAAAAATATCTCAATTATCCCCACGGGAATATGCCCGGAAGAGTTTTCAGGGATCAGGAAAAGAGGGAAGGTCGTCGAATCGTATCTTGGAATGACCCATAGTGAATTGGCTGATAAAGATATACTGTTGTATGTCGGTAGAGTCTCCATTGAAAAAAACATTCCGTTTCTCATAGATGTTATGAAAGAAGTACTCCCTCATAAGCCAGATCTTCTTTTCATAATTGTCGGAGATGGTCCCTTTAGAGAAACCCTGAAGCAGATTGTACAAGATGAGAATCTTGAACAATCTGTCAAATTTACAGGCTATATAGGAAGGGAATATATACGATATATGTATTCAATAGCGAAAATTTTTGTATTTGCATCTAAAACAGAATCACAGGGATTATCAGTTCTTGAATCAATGATTTGCGGGACTCCTGTTGTTTCTATCGGAGTCATGGGTATCCTTGATACGATGAAGGATAATAAGGGTGGATTTATGGTTGAAGATGATGTTGACTTGTTTGCGGGAAAAATAGTCGAGCTGTTAAATGATGACATCCTTTACAGAAAGAAATCTGAAGAAGCACTGGAATACTCAAAAGAATGGACTATAGAGAAACGGGTCGTTAAAATGGTTCAACAGTATTACAATCTTATTACATGAACTCTGGGCAGAAAATAATTTCACTTTTCGGCCTTCTGTTTTAATTTAAACCGATGAAATTAATAATAGAATTTTACATTGGCAATCATCCGGTTATTATCCCGCAATGTGTAGGCACTACTGTCGGATTCTGCAAAAAAGAACTGTCCTGTCAGACTGAATTCCCAATTCTCTATCCCTTTATAGTTTGTTTCAGCAATAAAGGTTCCTCCGGGATTTTTCCAGTTTACCTGTCCGAATAGAGCCAGTTCCAGATCCTTTTTGAAAGAAATCCGAGAACTCAGAAGGAAATCATTTTTAAAACTTCTCTGGTTTTTCGAACTAACCTGGTAATCAATATGGGATTGTTCTGAACTAAGCCATTCTCCCGCATATTCCAGAATCCACTCTATCTGCTCAAAGGGGGATCTGCCTGAAAATCCATCAATTTTAAAGCTCAGTCCGCCAACATAACGGAGATAATCATCGTCTTTGGATTCCAGAGTATGATTATACAGAGCTTCTCCATGAAATCCCCAAGGACCGGTATTTGCGGAAAAACCGGCAGATCCATTAATGACGGGAACAACCGAACTCTCAATTTCTAACTGGAACAATTGATTTAATGAAAGTTGAAATACCTGATTATTGTTCAGTCCGTAAAAAGCTCCTCCAAAGAGATCCACTCCGGGAAGTGAGCTTTTAAATTTTAGAAGATAGCTGATATTTGCCAGTTTTATATCTACCGAAGGATTTTCAATAACTTCTAATTCAGCTTTATCTGCAGGTATCCAGCCCATATCGGTAAGCTGATCTATCGTGCTGTAATACCGCCATCGCGATATTATATCGGGATTTTTTCCCCATTGATAGAGTGGTAGAATTATGATGGAAAGGCTCGAATCCCCGAAAAATAGATTCCATTCCAGAAGGTACCGGCCCCGCTTTATGATATTATAGGGATCAACTGAATCATAGGCACTATAAATATCCGCCGGGCTGTACATTTTAGATAGACTGTTTGAAATGATTTTTTTACCTATGTGTAGATCCATTTTCTTCATAAATAAGCTGCCGTATAACTCTTGTACAGAAAAATACCGTCGCTCGGAATCTCTATCCTGCAGGAAGTCCTTGAATTGAAAATCTTCTGATTCCTGAAAAACCGAGTGGTAGTCATTCGGGGTTGACCCTAAATTGAAATGGAGATTGAAATTTAAACGCCAGATATCGTTTCCCGTGTAGCTATTCAATTCATTATGCAGTTCGAAAATGTGATGCCTATCCTGTGGATCAAGATTGAAGGAATCATTCTTTTCGAGAGTTGAAAAATATCCGAAATAACGAGAATCGATATTACCATGAAGATTTCTGAATAAAAGGGACAGATAGCTGGTCTTTTTTTGTATCTCTGAAAGCTCCTGTTCCTCCTTTTCTTCAGATTCCTCTTCCCGGCTGGCTTCCTGCTCTGGTTCAGCAAAAATATCCATAGGTAAATCCGACTCTTCTTCCTCTTTACTTTCATCTATAGGATCCGCAAAGAGTTCCATAGTAAAATCTTTTTCATCATCGTTGTCCTGAGCATATATAGTGAGAGTCATTAGCGGAAATAGTAATAATAGGATATATTTCATTTTTCCCCATTCCTTACCGCCTGAAGTTTATCAGTCATTTCCACAAGACGAAGTCCTAAAATCGAGGCAATATTTCTAAATAGTTTAATAGAGATACTTTTTGCTGATCTCTGTAATCGCAATAAGCCATCCCAGTCGATTTCCATATAAGTCACATCCTCTATGGCTGTGACATTGGCTGTTCGAGCTACATTTCGCAGAAGAGAAATCTCGCCAAGAAGAGATCCCGTAGATACCTCATCAATAAAAACAGGTTCAGACCCATTATCCGACACCCGCTCAACGTGGGCGGAACCGCTTAAGATCACATACATATGACTACCGGCATCTCCGCTCTTAATAATATAATCGCCTTTATTACAGGATACAGTTCTCCCCAATAGAGCAATCTTCTTTATTTCCATCATAGTCATATCTATGAACAGAGGAGATTCTTTCAGTTTATCTGCCAGTCTGAGAGCCGCCATTTCTGCTATGTTTGTCAATTGCAGATTACTGAGCAGAATCGGGGTGATAAACAGATCTGCCAATAGGGCACAGAACATGACGACGGCAGCTAAAACCCCAAAGTAGACTATGGGCATAATCTGTGCAAATGCCAGAATAGAGAAACCCATAATCAAAGCTATGGAGGTGGATATAACCGGGCGAATTTCCGTGGTGATCACTGCTTCAACGGCTTTTTCTCTGTTTTGATACTTTCTCATTTCAAGATTAAATCTTGTCATAAAATGAATTGTATCATCCACAGTCAATCC
>JAEINM010000072.1 GCA_016342385.1 Spirochaetaceae bacterium
AATGCTATGACAATTGCCCGTTTTCTGAAAAACAGTGACTCTGTGACCTGGGTAAGATATCCCGGTCTTGAAGAAGATCCTGCCTACCCGACGGCTACAAAACAGCTCGAAAGGGGATATGGCGGAATGGTTGTTTTTGGAGTGAAAGGGGGAAGAGAAGCAGGAGAAAAGTTTATCAATAAACTCAAGCTGTTCTCTCATCTGGCAAATGTCGGTGATGCAAAAAGTCTGGCTATTCATCCCGCCAGTACAACTCATTCTCAATTGTCGGAAGAAGATCTGAATCGAGGTAGTATTTCTGCCGATATGATACGATTATCTGTGGGAATTGAGGATGTTGAGGATCTTCTGGACGATTTGAAACAAGCTTTAAAGTGAAAAAGATTTCTATTATTTTTAATCTGTTATATAATTGACTATAATTAATCTTGAAATTGTAGGCGAAGAATGAAAGTAAGTGAAAATAATGGAATTAGAATTATTACTCTTGAAACAGACCATCTCGATGCTTTGAATTCTGAAGAAATTAAAAAAATGATGATTAACGGGGTGCAAGGCTCAGAGAAAATTGTACTGAACATGGATAAAGTTACATTCGTCGATAGTTCCGGTCTGGGCGTTATACTGACTGTTTTCAGACAGATAAAGGAAAATAATGGCTCTCTGGTAATAGCCTGTGTCAATAATACAGTAAAAGTTCTGTTTAAGCTGGTTCGTCTGTCTCATATGATTCAGATATATGATTCAGAATCTGAAGCCTTAGCCGCAGTTTAATGTTTTCTGACAGCAGAGATTTTAATAGAGCTTTAAAGTCCAATATAGGGGGACAGATGTTTTCATCTGTTCCTTTTCTTGTCCTCCTCTTTTCCATCATTTTATTCATTCAATCATTTATCTTCTATTTTTTTGAATCATCTGTAAAAGGGATAGTTCCATTTGTCATTATGGTTCTATTATCCCTTATATATTTCTCGATTTTTCTCATCGTAAAAATTCGAATTAAAGGTAATCGCTATTCTCTTTTTAATTTTCTCATATTGATGGTGTTTTTTCTGTCGGAATTGTATTTATATCTTTTTTATGAAATGAAATATCTTTGGGTGTTTCTTATACTGACACAAGTTTTCAGCGGGTATCTACTTCTCAATAAGAGATATTTCTATATTACTCTATCAATACACCTGTTACTCTATATTCTTTTTAATGAAATGATGCTCGTAAATAGGGTTCAACTGGAGTTTCATCTATCGGGATTATCTGCTCTTCTTCTCTCCTTTCTGATTCGTCATGACAGAAGACAGGCGTTAATCAATCTTGCAGACATATACTATAGCCAGAAAGAGATTAATGACAGGTTTCAGCAGCTTGAAGATAACATAAGTCAGATATTTATACTCTGCTCCAATGACTTCGAAAAATACTACTATATCAGTTCAGCATTCGAACGTATGTTGACATTACCCAGAGAAAAATTATTGAACAGTCCCGATGTCTGGATGAGTTTTATTCATCCCGGAGATAAGGAGAGGGTGAATCTGGAACTGAATTCGGCCGCAATTGATAAATCCTACAGAGAATTTGATCTGAGAGTTTCCCAGGATGATGATTATATCTGGTTGAAATTTCAATTATTTCCTATTAAATCGGGGAAGTATGGTTTAGAGGATCGTTTTGCAGTTATTGTTGATAATATAACGGAAAACAAGTTAGCTGAACTTAAACTGGCAGAGGCACAATCTCTAGATTCCGATTTTGCCGCGAGAATTCAGAAGAACCTTTTATTTTCTAATCCCATTCTCAATATTCAGGGACTGGATATCGCCGCCGTTTCAATACCTTCTCTTGATGTGGCGGGAGATTTTTTTGATTTCTACCGGTTTTCCGATTCTATCGCCGATATCATTATTGCCGATGTTATGGGTAAGGGGATGATCGCCTCCATGCTCGGTGCGGCCTCAAAAAGCGCTTTTATGAAATCCCGCCTGGACTTGACTGTTCTGGAAAACAGCATCCCCTCTATAGAGCGAATTATGACTAATACGAACCGGGCCCTTTCTTCCGAATTGATTAAACTGGGAAAATTTATAACTATGCAGTACGCACGTATCAATATGGAGAATGCACTCTTTTCTTTTATCGATAGTGGGCACACCAGTATATTGTATTATTCGGACAGGCATAAATGCTGCTGGTCCCTAAAAGGATGGAACATGCCCGTTGGTTTTAATCCTCAGGAAAAGATGATCAATAGCATTATCCCATTTAATTCGGGTGATATCTTTTTCTTTTATTCTGATGGTGTAACGGAAGCGGAGAATTCTGATGGTGAACAGTTCGGGGAGAGACGGCTCAATTATGTTTTGAATTCCAGTGCCCATTTAACTTCCAGTCAGATTATGAATAAAGTGAAGAACCTCGTTTTTCACTATTCCAGTTCAGAGGGATTCGCCGATGATTTAACTTGTATTGCCATGAAGATAGGCTCTGTCAATCAGAAAAGCAATATTGTGGAAGGAATCTTTTCAGGAAAGAGAGAATCCCTCCAGGTTATAAGGACTTTTGTCTCGGGTTTCCTGAATGAGAATTTTCAGAATACTCACAAGGAAATCATTTCCTCCATTGTTCTGGCTGTGAATGAAGCCGTAGCCAATATTATTGAACATAATTATGAAAAGGATTCGCTACTCTATGGCCGGGAGATCCTGATAGAAGCCGGTAAGAATGGAAAAACCTGCTTTTTACGTTTATTTTATGATGGAAAGGATTTCGACTGGACAACTTTTCAAGCTCCTCATTTAAAAGAAATGAAAGCAGGAGGATATGGATTGTACCTGATGAGAGAGATAATGGACTCTATCTGCTATTCTGCCAATCTTGATGGGGCTCAATGTTTGACATTGATCAAAGACTTGTAAATTATTTCAATTCAATTTCCAGTTCTATAGGGTTGTGATCGGAATACTTGAACTCCATATTTATAGTCTGTACTTTCAGAAGATCGATATTGGGAGACAGAAGAAATCCATCAATAAGGGAAGTGAATGTTTTCCCCTGTATATAGGGTTTCTCTAAAGATCTGTTAGTCGGTGTTTTTAAGTCGACAGCCCATTTCCAGTTTTCCATTTCCCAGTCCGCAGGAAGGGGCTGGTAGAAATCAGGGATCTTTTCTTCAGAGGGAAAGCTGTTACCATCACTACCTGGCAAATAGGAGTTCCAGTCTCCCCCTATTACAACATGATTTCCCTTAGTGTATTCTTTCTCTGCATAATCTCTCATAAATTCCAACTGCTCTTTTTTAAGGAAACCTCCTTTATCGTATGCCGAATTATGGGTATTAATAAGAACAATAGTTTTTCCTTCAGAACTTCTGATTCTGCATACAAGCATACATCTATCGAGGAAGAAAATTTTTTTGGGCCAGCTGTAGTTTCCTGGAAGTGATATTCTCTCTGATTTATCCAGATGAAACCGGGAGAATATGGCCAGTCCCGAATGTATCGAGCCATATGGCGATCCGATTATTTGGGGCGAAGGGATAAATCCAACTTTGTAATTTGTACTAAATGAGCTGTTGTAATCGCCCAGTAATCTGAAAATGGTATTATACTGATCTTCTTTATAAGATCTTGTACTACTTCTGTCTATTTCCTGGAAAAAGTAGATCTCATTTTCATGATTTTTCACTGTGTTCTGAATTCCATTCCAATAGGTCTCGTATTCCGATTGCGGGGCCTTGATCCGGCTGCCGCCGTCCATAAAGAAATCCATGTTCTGGCCCAATCCGCCATAACCCAGATTCCAGTTGAAAATAGAGATACGCTCAGAAGAGAGAGTAGGGGATATATTTCTTATTTCGCTATTTCCACAATCCTTCGGTTTATAATCTGTTATTGTCAGCCATAAAATCAATCCTATGGGCATTAAAACTAAAAGGCATAAAAGTATAAACAGAGGTTTTATCAGTTTCTTCATAGTTAATAGTAAAAACAGCTTGCATAATAAGTCAATTGAAATTGCATGGGCAATTGTCTACAATTATTAAATCAAGGGGAATGGGAGATATAAAATGAGTGTACACATCGGAGCCGAAAAAGGTGCAATTGCCGACACAGTCCTTTTGCCGGGAGACCCCCTTCGGGCAAAATACATAGCGCAACAGTTTCTAAGCGATACAGTCTGTTACAATGAAGTGAGAGGGATGTTCGGGTACACGGGCCTTTATAATGGGAAAAGAATCTCTGTTCAGGGATCAGGAATGGGACAGGCCTCTCTTTCCATCTATATTAACGAACTTATCACTGAATACAATGTGAAAAATATTATCCGTGTCGGATCATGTGGATCCTTTCACAGTCATATACCTGTCAGAGATATTATTATCGCCATGAGCGCTTCAAGTGATTCGGCTATGAATCGCGAACGGTTCCAGGGGAATTCCTATGCCCCAACGGCTGATTTTACATTATTCAGAACCATGATTGACAGAGCGGAGGAGATGAATATTTCCTACCATGCGGGAAATATCCTGGCAACTGATACCTTTTATCAGGATAATCCTGAGGGATGGAGAAAATGGGCTGAATATGGTGTTCTCGGAGTGGAGATGGAATCAGCCGCGCTCTATACTTTAGCTGCCAAATTCGGAGCGAGGGCCCTGACGGTCTGTACGGTCAGTGATAATCTGTCCACTGGAGAGTCCACCACTTCAGAAGAACGGGAAAATTCTTTTACAGAAATGATGAAACTGGCGCTGGAGACAGCTATTAAACTTCCAGATTCATGATTTTAGAGACACGCCGGTCGTGGCGGCCACCTTCAAATTCAGTTGCTATATATTTATCGATCATATCTGTGACAGAATCGGGATATTCAATTCTCCCGCCAAATGCAATAATATTGGCATTGTTGTGAAGTTTACACATCTCCGCAGCAAATAAATTCTGAGGCAAAGCGCAACGGATTCCTTTTATTTTATTAGCTGATATGGAAATTCCTATACCTGTACCGCACAATAATATGCCGAATTTATAATCTCCCCGAAGATACTCTCTGCACAATTCTTCCGCTTTATCGGGATAGTCGACAGACTCTCCTTCTCCGGTTCCCAGATCATTTATTTGAAAGCCTTTATCTTTAAGATGTTTAACGATAGAATTCTTTAATTCCACAGCGCCGTGATCATTTCCAATGACTATAGTATTTTTCATAATAAAAAAATAATACTTTTTAATAAAATATAACAGTCACTTTACGAGATATCTCATATAATTAAATATATGAAATCCTTTTTTTTTACTGTCCTTATTTTAATAATGACATCTTCTCTCTATCCCATCGAGGGTGACAGCTTTCTGGGGATCTGGGAAGTAGAGAATATTCAGGCTATTCAGATCATCCAGCTCTATACCGATGGATATGATCATTTTACAAATGGTTATTTGATTAGGGATGAATATCTCGATGATCCTCTGACTTATACCGAGTTTGATTTTGTCGATGAAGACCTACTCTATATCACAAGAGCTGATGGAACCCGTTTGAGGGGATTTTACCAGATTAAAGAGAATAGCGGGATTAATAGTGATGATTTCCCCAGTTATATCTTTCTGGAAGACAAGTATACCAATAATTACTATTTCCCGGTTCGTGTTGTGGGAGAGGAAAAATATGAGATTAATTATAAGCTGGAACTGAATCTCCGCAATCAGCTGATTCAGATCAGCTGCATTGCTCATTTATCGAGAAAACTTACAGAATAAATGCATCGGGTCTGTAACTTTTCAGATGCCATTTGTTTTAATAAGTAGTATATTATTTTTCACAGAACCAACAGGAGAGTTATTTATGATTGAAAACTATTCTTTTGCCCAGCAGGCGGCAATAAAAGAGAGAACTATTTTAAAAAATGTCTATATATGGATGTCTGCAGGACTATTCCTGACTGCCGTTGTTGCCAAGCTATTTGTGCAGACTTCGCTTTTTATCCCTTTTGTATCTAATCAGCTTTTATTTTTTGCTGTAATAATCGCAGAATTTGCCCTCGTCATCCGCCTTTCATCGCGAATTATGACTATGTCGGTCTCTCAGGCCGCCGGATCCTTTGCCGCTTATTCAATTTTGAACGGAATAACCCTATCGTCTATATTTGTTATATACAGAATAGGTACTATTTATACTGCTTTCTTTGTTACTGCGGGAACATTTGCTGCAATGAGCCTCTGGGCGGTTACAACAAAAAGAGATCTTTCGGGATTGGGTCATTTTCTCATGATGGGTCTTATCGGAATAATCATTGCTTCAGTTGTGAATATATTCATCGGCAGTTCGACCTTGTATTTTCTTATCTCCTATGGAGGAGTCGCGGTTTTTACATTACTGACTGCTTACGACACTCAGAGAATTAAAGTGATGAGCAGACAGATGAGTTCCAACTCCGATGAGGCAACTTTCACACGTTTATCGATTATGGGTGCCTTGCGACTATATCTGGATTTTATCAATATGTTTCTCTTTATTTTAAGAATATTCGGTAGAAGAAGCTGATGAAGCAGGAGTCTCTTGAGCTTTCAGAGGACCTGATTGATTTTATAGGGGCATCTCCCTCTGCTTTTCACTGCGTGCTGGAAATTGAAAGGCGCTTGAAAAAAGCCGGTTTTTTCCCTTTAGAGGAAAGGGATTCCTGGGAACTGAAAAAAGGGGAAAAATTTTATGTTGTCAGAAATAACAGTTCTCTTGTTGCCTTTATACTGGGCAAAAAACCCCTTTGGGAAGGGGGATTCAGAATAGCCGGAGCGCATACTGACAGCCCCTCACTGAAAATTAAAAACGAGGGAGCATCTGTCAAAGGCGGTCTGCTTAGAATGTCTGTAGAGCCCTATGGGGGAGGCATCAATTCGACCTGGTTCGATAGAAATCTATCTCTTGCAGGCAGAGTTGTTGTGGATGATGATAAGGGGGGAATGAAATCCTGTTTTATTGATCTGAAGGAGCCTGTCGCAATCATTATGAATCAGGCCATCCATATGAATAGGGAACTCAATAAAGGATTTGAATACAATGCTCAAAATCATCTGCAGGCTGTTTTTACAGGTGTGGATAAGAATTGTGAAGATGATCCCATTCAGATATTCAAGACTCTTGTGGCAGAAAGAGCTGGTCTCGATGGGGAAAAAATTATCCATATGGAGCTGTATCTTTATGATGTCCAACCCGGTTTGATCAATGGGATGAAGCAGGAGTTTATCAGTTCTTCACGGATTGATAATCTGGCAATGTGTCACGCTATTGAACAGGCTGTCAGCCATTGTTCTCTGAGCGATGAAACTGCAGTAGCGGTTTTTTTTGATAATGAAGAGATTGGCAGCAGAACTCTTCAGGGTGCGGATTCCTCTTTTTTAAGGGATATACTCGATAGGATTACTATGGTTACCGGTGGTTCCTTGGAAGATACCTTCCGCTCCAGAGCCGCATCCTTCTCCATTTCAGCCGATGGGGCTCATGCTCATCATCCGAATTTCCCCGATTCTCATGATCCCGCCTATGCCCCGGTAATCAATGGCGGTCCGGTGATTAAGATGAGTTCAAGTTACAAGTATTCCACAACTTCAGAAACAGCATCTGAATTTAAGAAGCTCTGTAAGGAAGCATTGGTTCCCTATCAGGAGCTGGTAAACCGGTCTGATATCCCTTCCGGTTCAACAATCGGAACTATTTCATCGGCTCTGACAGGAATTAAATCTGTCGATGTCGGTTCTCCCATGTTTGCCATGCACAGCATTAGGGAAACCGCCGGTGTACTCGATCATCTGTACATGACTAAGGTACTAAAGAGATTCTATTGTAGTGACTAAATTTTTATCTGCTCTATTCATCTTTTTTATTCTGATTTTTCCCATATGGTCCATCGAAGCGGCTCCCGATCTCATTGCTTCTTCTGCTATTCTCTACGATTACACCACGGGACGTGTTCTTTATGAAAAAGAGGCTGACGAGATTATAGCCCCCGCATCTATGACAAAACTAATCTCTCTCTATCTGGGGTGGCAGTATCTGGAGGAGGGGAGAATCAGCCGCAGTGATCTGGTGGATATAACCGCGGAAGGTTCTTCATTTTCCCGCCCGCCCGGGTCATCTCTTATGCTGCTTGAAGAGGGGCAGAGAGTCACTTTTCTGGACTTATTAAAAGGTCTGGCCATCTCCTCGGGAAATGATGCCGCCTATGCTCTGGCTCATGAAATAAGCGGTTCCGCCCAGGTTTTTGTCAAAGAGATGAATCAACTTGTTCAATCAAAGGGATACAGCTCAATGTATTTTTCAGACCCCGATGGATGGAGTGATGAGAACAGAATCACGGCAAGAGAATATGCGGCCTTTTCTGCAGATTATATCAGAACATTTCCCGATGCTCTTGAGGAGATCCATTCTCAGGAATATTTTGTGTATCCGAAAGAAGAGAATCTTCCCCCTCTGGGAGGCAGGATCTTAACCCCCCGGAATAAAAAAAATACCAATATTCTTCTTGGAGAAGTCGAAGGTGTAGATGGGCTGAAAACAGGATATATCGATGAATCGGGATTCAATTTTACAGCAACAGCCAAAAGGAATGACAGCCGTTTCATCGCTGTTGTGCTGGGAATTAAAAATGTTCCTTATTTTGAGGGAATTGAGATAAGGGCGGAAGAAGCGAAGGACCTTCTGGAGTTCGGATTCAGAAATTATAAAACAATTTATCCTGAAATCCCTCAAATTGATGAATTAATTCTCTGGGAAGGGGAGGAGGACTTCCTCCCGGTCCAAATGGTCGGAAGTCCCGTATATACCCTCTCTATTGATGAAATGCCCAGGTTTACCTCCGTATTGACCTTGCCCGATGAAGTGACTGCTCCGGTTTCTGAAGGGGATATACTCGGATATGTTCAGTATAAAACAGATGGAGGGGAATTGGATGCATTTCCCATTGTTGCTTCAGAGACAGTGGAGAAGGGCTCTCTGTTTAAAGTCCTCTGGCATAGAGTCAAAAAGCTGTATACCAATCTTATTCTTCAATAATTTCTGCCAGTAATTCCCATCTCTCCATTTTTCTCTGTAATTCAATTTCAATAGAGCTGTAGCGGATATGAGCTTCAGTCATCTTTTCAGAAGTGACTTCACTGCTGCTGAATAATCTCTCCAGTTCCGTTTTTTCATTTTCCAGATTTTCAATTTCCAGTTCCAGTCCGGCAAATTCTTTTTTTTCCTTGTAACTGGCTTTTCGCTCTTTTTCTGTTTTGATCCTGGTTGAGATCCTGTTCTTTTTGATATTGTCCTTTTCAACTTTTTCTTCTGCCATAAGATAATCACTGTACTGACTATAATTTCCCGGGAATCCTTTAATCTGACCTTTACCATCAAAAATAAAAAGAAAATCAACTATGCGATCAAGGAAATATCTGTCATGGGAGACGACTATAAGGCAGCCCTTATAATCGAGGAGAAAGTCTTCTATAAGAGAAAGAGTCTGTATATCGAAATCATTTGTCGGTTCATCGAGAATAAGGAAATTGGGATTCGAGAGGATAATTCTGATAAGATACAGTCTCCTTTTCTCTCCTCCTGATAAGGTTCCCAGTTCTGAAAAATGGAGGCTTTTGGGAAATAAAAATCTTTCGAGAAGCTGGGCCGGTGTATGAGATGATCCATCATCGAATTTAAGAATTTCAGCCGTTTCTTTCAGGTATTCCAGCACTTTCTGGTGATCCGCCATCTTTTCAGTCATCTGATCAAAATATCCGAATACAGTGTTAATTCCCTTGTTGACAGATCCGCTGTCACTGATCATTTTTTCAGTTATGATATTTAAAAAAGTGGATTTCCCGCTTCCATTTGGACCGACAATTCCTATCCTTTCCCCTTTTCGGAACTTGTATGTAAAGGTTTTTATTATTTCCGATTTTCCAAAACTCTTGGAAATATTGATAACATCGAGAATCTTTTTACCCAGTCTTCTGTCATTTACGGAAAATTCAGCCGATTGCTGTTCCTCGCCGGCCCTTTGATCCATCATATCAATTATTCTGTTTTTTCTTCCCCGGTCTTTTCCGGTCCTGGCTCTGGGCCCTCGTTTCAGCCATTCAAATTCTCTTTTGAGAACAGTATTTAAACGTTCCTGTTCTCTCTTTTCCCTGTTCTCCCGTAAGGCCTTTGCCTGAAGGAAAAGAGAATAGTTACCCTCATATTTATACAATTTTTCATTTTCTATTTCGATGATTCCCGTACAGATCGTGTCGAGAAAATAGCGGTCATGAGTCACTATGACGATAGCTTTATTGCTTTTCAGCAAAAATCCCTGCAGCCAGACAATTGTCTCTATATCCAGGTGATTAGTCGGTTCATCGAGAAAAATGAGGTTTCCTTCCGATACAAGGGCCTGTACTAAGGCCACTTTCTTCAGCATCCCCCCTGACAGAGTACCCATTGTTGCGTGTTTATCGATAATACCGAGTTCCGTGAGAAGCGAACTGACCCGGCTCTCAAGTTCCCAGCACCCCAGTCGATCCATTTCAATCATTATTCTGTCAAATTGGCTGTGAACCTCTACACTCTCTTCAACGGCCATTTTATCAACTAGAGATTCATATTCTTTTACGGTATTCATAAGAGGGGAATCATCGCCTAAAATATGCTCAAGAAGTGTATCATTCTTGTTAAAGGAGCTTTTCTGCTTCAGATAAGTGAAATGACATTCATTATTTCTGGAAATTCTTCCCGAATCTATCTCTTCTTCTCCTGACAGGATTCTCAAAAGAGTGGATTTCCCGCATCCGTTGATCCCTATCAGTGCCAGTTTATCTCCCGTATTAATGCCAAAAGAGATGTCTTGAAACAAAGTTTTACTGTTTACAGATTTGCTGATAGAGTCTATGGATATTAAGTTCATGGGAAAAGTCTATCTTAAATTGAAAAATAAATAAATGTAGCAGATAATTAATTTATTAAAAGGATTTAAACATAAAAATGAACATGATTGAAATAAATGATAAAGAATTTCGAAAGATATCGTCCCTTGTTTATGACCGTTTCGGCATTAATCTGACAGAAAAAAAAAAGGCACTGGTCAGAGGACGGCTGAATAAGTTAATACTATCTCTTGATTTCAGTTCTTTTTCCGAATACTTTGATTATGTTACAAAAGATAGTTCCGGTCAGAAAATACTTGATATGGTGGATAAGATCTCAACAAATCACTCTTATTTTTTCAGAGAGAAAGATCACTTTACCTATTTGTCTGAAACGGTATTACCAGCTATCTGCAATAGTCCCAGAGCCGACAATGATAAGAAGATCAGGATCTGGTGTGCCGGTTGCGCCAATGGTCAGGAAGCCTATACTCTGGCTATTGTCTTGAGAGAGTTCTTCGGTGACCGTAATAGTCAGTTGAAACCCGCCATATTAGCCACAGACATTTCCGTCACGGCACTGAAAAATGCCATAGAAGGCTATTATACGGAAGAGGGACTCTCCGGTGTACCTAAAAATCTTCAGCAGAAATATTTTAATATGAATAAGGATGGTTCGGGAACTGCCAAAAAAGAGCTGAAAGACATGATTCTTTTTAAAAGATTGAATTTTATGAATCAGAATTTTCCATTTAAAAATAAATTTGATATCGTTTTCTGCCGGAATGTCATGATTTATTTTGATAATGAAACAAAAGACCAACTGGTCACCAAATTTCACAGGTATATGCTGGACAAGTCCTGGCTTTTTATAGGTCATTCAGAAACATTGGGCAGGAGCAATAATGATTTCACATATATTAAACCATCCACCTATTTAAGGGTCGGATCCGTCAGTCGTTAATAGTGGTTGATTCCCCCATTTCAAGATTGATATAAAAAGAAAGCTTCACAAAGTCTATTCATATGTTATAGTATGAATCACAAATAAATAGGAGACTCAGACACATTTGAAGTCTGGATTACAATGAACCAGGACCAGTTAAAAACACTACTATTAGAAATCAACAGCGATGTTGAAGATTTTACATTAATATTCTCAGGGAAGATGAGCAAGAAAGTCGATGGATTATATCATCCTGAAAAACAGGAAATTATTATCCATAACAAAAACTTTACAGAAGATAATCCCCTTATTTATACGGCAATTCATGAATTTGCCCATCATATTCAATTTACTCAGAAAGAAGCAGAAGTTACCAGTCGGTCTCATACAGTCATGTTCTGGGATATTTTTCATAAACTTTTGATTAATGCTGAAGAGAAAGGGATTTATCAGAACCTTTTTGCTACAGATGAGAGATTTATCCGTCTCACCCGGAAGATAAAAGCAGAATATCTCCATAAGAACGGCTCTCTGATGAAGGAGTTCGGAAAACTTCTTATAGAAGCTCTTGACCTGTGCCAGCAGAATCATGCGAATTTTGAAGATTATGTTGATAGAGAATTGGGTTTAAACCGTACGGCAGCCAAATCTATTATGAAAGTATACG
>JAEINM010000073.1 GCA_016342385.1 Spirochaetaceae bacterium
TTTTTCGTCGTGGAGCCGTAGATTTTCCGATAGGAGTTCCTTTTCCATTAATAACTCATCCGCATAGAGAGCTGCTTTTAATCCCAGATATCTGACAATAAGGATATAACCTTTATCAAAATTATCTGTCTTCTGGTGGAGTTTGCCCGATTCAGTAAATATGGGTAGTTCATCATCGCCAGATCTGTAGCTCAGTATCCCATTCTGATCTTCTATGAGCATATGATGATCAAAAGGTGCGGAACTCTCAACATTTCTAGCAGGGAACGCGATGGTTCGGCCGCTACTTCGCATAATAATAATTTTTGTCATTACCGGTGAAGCGGGAATGACAATCCTGTATTCCAACCCTTTCCCCAGAACACTGTTGAGCTCAATTTCCCCTTTAAGCTTATTCTGTATATTGTGAACAACAAGATCGAGGCCGACACCTCTTCCCGAAAGACTGTCGGGATTTTCAACTGTGGAAAATCCCGGTCTTGAAAGGATACTCAGCAGATCTATATCATCCCTGTTTACTGAATACCCTCTTTTGACCGCTTCTTCAAATAATTTATCTCGATTAACACCACGTCCATCATCACTTACGGTTAAAACAATCTGTTCATCCTCTCTGGAAGTATGGATTTCAATAATTCCCGACTCACTTTTCCCCAGTGACCGTCGCTCATCTATTGTCTCCAAACCATGATATACGGCATTTCTGATAATATGCTGAAGTGTTTCAGCAAGAACATCAAAGACAGACCGGTCAATAGTGCATTGTTCTCCTGTGATCTTTAATTCTGCCGATTTCCCTGTTTTCCGGCACAATTCCCGGACAAATCGGGGAAATCCTTTAAACAGGCTGTTCATGGGAACCAGAGTCACATTTAAGAGAACTTTCTCCATCCCTTTTGCAAGAGAGTGAAGTTCATCCATTTTTGTCCTGTAGGAGGAAAAGCGGCCTGTGGAAATTTTTAACTGATCAATATATCCAGCCAGTTCATCTATACGGCGCTGCTCGACTCTAATCCATGTACCTGTAGGCATCTGATCTGTCTCTTCAAAATTCAATGTGATGACATCATCATCTTCTCTTTCCAGATAGGATGAATAATCGAGACGGATTAAATCTACACGAATTACCGAATCCACATTCACAGCCCTATAAATATCTTTCTCTTCAAGATCAGTCGTAATATACGCTGTGAATCGTGTAAAATCAGCCTCTCTGTCTTTCATTGAGGGCGTTGTGGATATAACATTGACTTCCAGTTCCAGGTTATTCATAAGAAGATACGCTCTGGCATAAAGCATTTGGGGGAATTCATCAATGTGACATATGATACGGTAGAATCTCTCTCCCCGAAAAGAGGCCTCTTTTAAAAGTTCTTTCTGAAAAGCTGTAAACAAATCTCTTTTTACAGCCGGTTTTTCCTTTTGAATATATTGATCTGACTGGGGAAAATCCAGAATGACGGGATTCCGGAACTCATTGAGTCTGTCCAGTTCTTTTCCCATATGCCTGACGGCTTTAAAAATTGTGTCTATTCTGATTTTATCGGAAACCGCTCCTTTTCTAAATCCATCAAATAGAGATTCCAGTTTATGTGCTGTTGTTTCAAGAATACTGAGTTCCAGAAACGCCGCACCAGATTTCAGTGAGTGCATATAACGGAAAATACGGTTTATGAGCTCACTGTTGTAAATATCTTCTCTCCAGAGTTCCAGATCTTTATTCAGATTCGTCATTATCTCTTCAGCATTCTGAAGGAACTCATCAATATGGGCCAGAGCGCTATCCATAGGTCCTCTTATACAGACTATCAGCCTTTTGACGTATTAAAGAGTCTTTGTCTTTAAGCGCCATATTCAAAATGTCTGTGTACTGATTTTTTCTACCTATTAATTCCAGGGTGTTGATCACGGCCCTGCGGATTTTCACTGAATCGGAACACATCAAAGAACCCATTTCAGGACCCGCCTGCAGGATTTTCAGTTCACCGATAGCTTCGAGAGAAGCAATGACAACCTTTTCAGAACCTTTATTTAGGGCCTCTTTCAGAAAGGGATAAGCTGATTTTCTTTTCAGAGAAATCAGAGTGTGAATCGCCTGTATTTTCTTCCTGTCTGAATTATCTCCACTGATAATTTCACCGGCGGCAAAAACTCTGCGGGAAGGAGAGTTAGTCTCTTCTCTTTGAGCTTTCTCCCTCACTTCTCTACGATTTCTTTCTCTCTCCCTTTTGAATTGTTCCTTCCTGGATTTTTCTGCAAAGGCGGTTTTCCTTTGGGAGGCTTTCCTCTCCATTTTTCTACGCCCTATCTCTTCAGCTCTCTTTTCTTCTGCTTCCCTTTTAGCCTTATCCCGGACAGAACGCTTATTTGCCTCTCTAGGGGTTTTCTCCTCAGGAGACTTTTTAAAGGCCTCATAGTGCTGAGTCTTATCGGTTTCTCTCGCAGAACTATCAGGGTAAGCCTCATAGGCAAGAGATTGAAAAGACTGATGTTCCAGTAAAAGAGCATAGGCCTCATGAAGCCTGGTAAACTGCCTTTCATCTCCGCCATTTCTATCGGGATGATATTTTTTGGCTTTCCGTCTATAGGCCATTTTCAGATCATTCAGGCAGGCATTTGTAGGCAAGCCGAGAATCTGAAAGCAATCAGGAACTGTCATACAGCTTGTCCTTCTGCATCAAGAAGAGCATTTAATTCGGCGACAATTGATTCAAGAGACATTTTTGACTCCCACAAATCATCATAATTTTTCTCATAAAGGGAGTTTTTAGCACCGGAGAGGACTTCGCGAATTTCAAACTGGAAATCATGATCATAAGAAAGTGGTAATAAACAATTCAGACCATTCACACGGTTTATCAGTGAATTGACCCTCTTTTCAAGAATGAACTTCTCCTCTTCTTCATTTCTGCTCCCACTGTCTCGGACAGATGAGGTAAATATGATATTCTGTCTTATACCCGTATCAAGATCTTTTGCTTTGACATGGAGAAGGCCGTCATTGTCCACTTTAAATGCCACTCTTATCCTGGGATCACCTTTTCGTCCTTGTCGGATTCCCGAAAGCAGAAACCTCCCATAGGGAGAATTATAAGAAGCCCTGGAATTTTCCCCTTCCAGTATTTTTATTTCTACAGATCTCTGATTATCAGCCACAGTGGTGAATGTCTTAAACTCTATTGAAGGAAGTAATGAGTTTTTTTTGATAATGGGAATAAATGTCCCGTCATCGATTTCCACACCCAGACTATGAGACGTTACATCCTGTATTTCTATTGACTTCTGCCCATTAGAAATGAGATATCCCTGATAGGCGGCACCGAGAGCTACTGATTCTTCGGGATTCACCTGCTTTTCAAAGGAAAAACCGAAACGTCTACTCAGGGTTTCTTTAATAAGAGGAATCCTGCTGGATCCGCCCGATAAAACCAGATTATCGACCGACGTGTTTTTCAGATTTGAATCTTTCAGAGTTTTTTCCAGAAGTCTCATCGTTCTTTCTACCAGAGGGTTGATCATCCCGTTAAATTGTTCACGTGTAATAGTATAGGAAAGATGAACAGGATGACAGCCTGTAGAGATAAAGGGGATAGAAATCTGAGCACTTTCCCTTGTTGAAAGTTCTATTTTGGCCTGTTCAACACGATTTCTCAGGTGTTGAACAAGAATTTTGTCTTCATTGATATCTATTCCTGTTTGAGATGTGAAAAAATCCACAACCCTCTTATACAGGAGTTCATCAAAATCGATTCCGCCTATGGATGATTCCCCATTGGTTGCCATGACAATAAAGCGGTTTCCCTCTTTTCTCAAAAGGGAAACATCAAAGGTTCCCCCCCCAAGATCATAGACTACTAGTGTTCGGTCTTCATTTTTTCGATCGCCATAGATCAAAGCAGACGCAGTCGGTTCATTAATAATTTTTCTTACATGCAGCCCCGCCAGACGACCGGCTTCGATAGTATGCTTTCTCTGCCTCTCATTAAAATAGGCCGGTACGGTAATCACTGCTTCAGTAATAGATTCTCCGAGAAATTGCTCACTATCTTTTTTTATACTTTTTAAGATATATGATGAAATCTCCTGAGGACTGTAACCTTTCCCATTAATCTCAAAAATATGGTCTGTACCCATATACCTTTTGGCATTTAGAACAGTGGAATCTCCATTAATCAAAGCCTGATTTTTTGCAGATTCACCGACTAGGATCCCTCCATTTTTATCTACAGAGACTGCAGAAGGGGTAATCCGGCTTCCTCTGCTGTTGGGTATGAGTATAACTTCTTTTCTATGGAAAAAAGCAGCCGAGGTATTAGTCGTACCAAGATCAATGCCTATAATATGCTTCAATAAATCAGCCCTTTCTGGAATTTAAAGTAATGATTAGTTCAACCTCTCCAATTGATGCCCCGGTTTTTGATGCTATAACTTCAGCGGAAAATCCTTTATAGAACAATTCCAGTATTCTATTTTTCTCACTTAAATTTTCGTCACTTTCGCCTTTATCCTTCACCAATTCATTTTCTGGAAGAATAAAATTCTTTTTTTTAGACAAATGAGAATAATTTAGTGGTTCGACCAGAGGGCGGCTCAACTCTTTGTTCAGCCGGATTATTGATTTATCTGAATCTTTTATGAGACTTGAGAGTGTTTTGATTCTGTCTTCGACCAAGAGAATATTTCTCTCGGTTGTCTGATTTAATTCAAGAATGAGACTATTGATTTCATCATCAACTCTGCTTAGAATTTTTTCAGAGTCAAGAATCTGAGAAATTTTTCTATTTAATAAAAAATATACTGAATAAATGGCAAGCAGACATATTCCTGTAACGGTGAAGGCTAAAGTCATGAGCTAACCTGATATATCAATATGAGAACCGATTTGTGGATCGTGAAAAATCTTTTTTTTGGCAGCTTCAAGCCTTTCATTTTCATCTTCATCCTCTTTCCCCGAACTGCTCTCTCTATTATGCTCATGTTTTTCTTCATCTTTTAATTTTTGGGTTTCTCGATCCTCTTCCGTTCTGCCCACTGAATGATCCTGTCGGATCTCTTCCTCTTTAATCTGCCTGGCACCGGCAGCCTGTTGAGAAGCAACGGCTTCTTTGAGATGATTTTGCTCTTTACCCACTTGATTGAGTCTGACAAACAATGTCTGCAGATCCAGTGGTGTAATAGACATTATTACCTCCGGGAAATGTCTTCTTCAATCTCCTCATAGGAGGTTGTAGTTATAAAACCATTTTCCACAACAAATGTTACAGAACTGTCATAGGCATTAGTTATATCCAATGCGGCATCTTTTATAAATAACTTCACCCCGGGATGAACTGTTTTAGATGCACAGATTTTTCCCGAAACTTTTAAAGATTCCAGATAGTCCAGTCTTCTTTCAATCTCGGCCACACAGTTGTTTTTCTCAATAGTAAATTTGTTCAGCATCTTCTTCTGATTCATGAGAGACTTGACTTTTTGAGAGGGGAATTTATCTTTCATAATTTTTTTCTGCTTTAGCAAACCCTGAATATTCCTGCTTAAATCATCAAGTTTACTCTCAATATCCCGCTGTTTTGCTTCGTATTCCTCAATTTCCTCTTTGGTTTTGGGGTCATAGCCGACTTCAATGATGGTCTCTGCTCCATGAGGGGATCCCAGAACCGCGGCGTTCACCTCTTCTGCAGCCCGGACATGGCCACCGACAATCTTTGCTCTTTTTCCCTGACAGAGAATCTTTGCATTAGCATCTACAATGGAATTGACGATTCCGTCACTGACAATGACATTATTACCAGATTCGACTGTTGCATTGGTAATAAATGAGGCCCAAACACTTTTCTGAGCTTTAATCAGACCGGAATCATCTCCTTCTCCACCGTTGATTCCCTGTTTAACAACAATATCAGCACCGGAGGTTAAGGCTGATTTACCGACAAAACCTAAAACTTCAATTGTTCCCTGAGCTGTAACGGAAAATCCATCTTCAACATTACCCTTAATGACAACAGTACCAAGACCATTGATATTTCCAGTAGAGGTGTTGACATCTCCTGGTATAACCATAACGGTTTCTACACTGATTTTCCCCTTGGTAAGCATAACCTGGCCACTGTCCTCAGCAACAGCGATTTCGCCATTTTGGGCAATTGTAACATTTTTACCCAATCCTATCTGAATGTCTTTTCCATCTCGGGCCTTTATGGGAGTGCCATAGATATTCTTACCATTTTTTCCCAGTTCAGGGGCAATTTTTTGGGCAAGGGGCTGACCCTTTATGACATTCTGTATAATATTCAGTTCTTTGAAATCAACTTTACCATCATCTTTTATCTTCAGCTTGATCTGATTGGGATCGGTATTAAATAGATATTTGATATAGCCGTCTTTACCATTCACAGGTGCGATTCCTTCGGCTACGAGATAACTTCTCCGGTATGTGGGACTTTCTTCAAATTCAGTGAGTTTCTCTTCATTGATACCGCTGATAATTCTATTATTCTTCAAAAACCCTTTTATATCATCTCCCGTAAGATTTGCTCCTCCTGGCCCCGGTTCCGAGACGTATATGGAAGCCGACATTTCATCTTCTGAAACTTCAACAGTCATGAGGGGATCATTGATAGGATTGTAGGAAAATTCCCCAACTTTGACATATATATTATCGGAGAGTCTGAGTACTTCTTCTATCTTGGGAATATCATATGATGTTAAAGCCCGATTGAAAATCTCAGCTTCGATTTCTTCTTTCGATACCGCTTCTCCTTTACCCAGAGGAGGTTTGACTTTCAGATAAGCACAACCGTCCCTATCAAGACGAAGAGAAAACGAACCTGATTCATCAATGGTTTCAATTTCGGGATTCAAATCGACATCGGAAAGATGATCTAGATCTTCGGAATCTGTCGAATCGTGTATAATGTTTTTTTCAGATTCATATACAATCAGCGTGCAGTTTTTATGGCCCATTCCGAAAACACCGCGTTTTCCTTTATCGAGAATCTCATATTCCAGCCTGCGAATAGGCAGTCCCAGTTCAATAGATCCCTGAAAAAGGGCGTCTTCTATGTTTTTACCTGTAACATGAATCGATGTTTTCTGCTTATCAATTTTAATCTGATTCAGCATGTACTGGCGTATCTGATCGTTAGATACCATTATTAACCCCTGTTTACATTATACCCTTTTTTACATTGGTTAACCGGGCCCGCAATCTGGATATGGCTTTAGTATGGAGCTGAGATATTCTTGACTCAGTAACTTCCAGAACTTTCCCGATCTCTTTCAGGGTCAGATCTTCATAGTAATATAAGACTAGAACCTTTTTTTCTTTTTCCGGGAGATTCTGAATAGCTTCAACAATAACCCTTTTAATTTCATCCTTTTCAACTATCATTTCCGGCTGAAGGCTCGAAGGAGATTCAATAGTATCGACAAGAGATACTTTGTCATTTTCATCACCATTATTCCAGATATCATTTAAGGAGAGAAGAGATGTGCCGCTGACTTTCAGCATCACTTTATTAAAATTATCTCTATCGAGATTCATCTCTTTTGCTATTTCTTCATCTGTTGCCGATCGACCAATTCTCGCTTCAAGTCGTTGAACTGCTTCATCGAGCTCTCTGCTTTTCTGTCTGACAGAACGAGGGACCCAGTCAATAGAACGGAGTTCATCTATGATTGAGCCTCGGATCCTGGTAACTGCATAGGTCTTGAATTTGACATGCTTCTCGGGATCAAATTTTTCTATCGCATCAAAAAGCCCGAAAACCCCAAAACCGACAAGGTCATCAAAATCTACGTTATGAGGCATGCCGATTGAAACTTTTCCTGCAACATATTTTACGAGAGGTGCATATTGTTTAATGATCGCATCCCTGATAGAGGCATCTTTGGTTTTTCTGTATTTGATCCATAATTCCACTTCGGGAATACCATTGATAATATTTTCAGCCATAATCGATCCTAACTTCTCTCCTATCTTTTAAGCACTGTTTTTACAGCTTTCGCTAATTCTTCCGGTCTATTCTGATCTGCTATTTTACCGGCAAGTCCCTCAGCTGAGAATTTGCTTCCGGAAGATAGTGAAGTATTTTCATTATACCCGCTTTCTTCATCAGAATCAGTCCTTTTTTCTTCATTCTCTACTGCAGACGAAAAAGAAGAGGAAAAGGAACCAAGATCCGGCAATGTATCAATATCCATTGATAATCCGCTATCCAGATTTAAAGAACTCTTAATTGTTCCATGGGATTCAGAATCTTTTTCCTCAGACCGCTGAGAAACGGTTTCTTCTGAACCCTGATCTTCTGAATCCTCTGATAACTCATCAATGGCATCATCACTTTCATTCAGAACAATATTAACATTTGATCCCTCTTGTCCGGAGGATTCTCTTTCCCGAGGAAGAGTTTCAGCATCACCGCTTATGAGATAAGTTATAGCGACAAAATTTATTGCCGCGGCTAAAACTGCAAAAAGAATTAATACAATAAATGCTCTGAGTAAAACCGATGATACACCGACTCCCCCGATAAAACCGCTTAAGATCGAGATAAAAACGGCTACAAGAGCAATAATGATAATAGTTTTCCAGTTAAGTTTCTCAAAAAACAGAGCAACTCCCCCTCTTCAGATTAGGTCAATTATATTCACAAGTCAAGCTACTGATCCTTGCGGAGTAATTTCTTTATAAAACGGCCTACTCCGCCACCTTCCTTAAACTCTATATTCTCGAGTCTTCCCACAATATGCTGTATACAACCCGATGCTTTACCATTGGGATCTGCCACCATAAAAGGGATCTGTTTTCTCACAGAACTCTGAACGGAAGGATCTTCGTAGACAAATCCCAGATAATCCACTTTAAGATTTAAAAACTGACCGGCAATATTGATAACTCTCTGAGAAATCTTCTTGGCTTCTGTTACAGATGTAACTCTATTAACAATCAGTTTCAAATCCAGATCCAGGTCATCTATCTCCGTTGATATTATTTTTATTATACCATAGGCATCTGTTATAGCCGTTGGTTCCGGAGTTGTAACGATAATGACTTCATCGGCTGCTTCAACAAAGGAGAGAACATTACTGGAAACTCCCGCACTGGTATCTATGATAATAATATCCGCAGATGAGAGCTCTGTCAGCTCAGAAATAAAGGAATCTCTCTCTTCATCAGTTAAATTGGCAATTTTACTAAAACCCGATGCTCCGGCAACGATCTGGATACCATAATCTGTATCGAGTATAACCTCTTTCATTGTCTTCTGCTTCCGAATGACGTGATACAGATTGTATTTGGGAATCATTCCCATGACAACATTCACATTAGCCAGCCCGAGGTCAGCATCCAGCACGATAACCTTTTTACCCAGTTTTCCATAAGCCAATGCAAGGTTTGTTGAGATATTTGTTTTTCCAACGCCTCCTTTACCACTGGCGACAGTTATAATTTTTGTCTTTGTTCCAAAAGAGGGCCGGATTTCAGTCTGATCATCTCCAAACTGTTTATTCTTCATTATCTCTCTGAGTTTTTCTGCCTGATCTTCCAACTTTTATCTCCAGATAGCTGAATTATATATGGGGAATTTTCTCAATAACTTTTCCCTGTCTACTGAAAAACCAGCTAATTTTTCCAGTAGTTTAATTTTCGTGGCAGCCTCAATATCCTGAGGCACCACCTGTCCGTCAGTGATATATGAAATAGGTTTCCCGCTTTCTGCCAGCAAACTGATAATATTTCCTACAAGTGATGTCTCATCCAGTTTTGTCAGAATGACTGATTCATACTTGAACGGCTCAAACTGACTTAGAATCTCTTTGACGTCACAGGTTTTTGTTGTCGAAGAAATAGCGAGATGAACTTCGCTGCCACTGCCGCAGGCATCGAGAAGTTTCCGCATCTCCGCCAGTTTCATAAAATCACTAGGGCTTTTGCCTATAGTATCGACCAGTATAAGATCTGCATCGTTATACTGCTGTATGGTCTTTTCCAGATCACTGAAGGTTTCAACACAGGAAACTGGTATCCCCATTATATCTCCATAGGTTTCTATCTGCTTTTTTGCCCCTATACGATAATTATCGATAGTTATCATCCTCACACTTAGAGGAGATTTATCAGAAGTGGCAATTCCCTTAATGGCGGCCAGTTTTGCAATAGTTGTTGTCTTTCCGACACCTGTGGGACCTACAAGAATGAATATCCTCGGAATCCTCGACGGCTTTTCCTTGTAAATATCAATCTTATCACCTATCCATTCCAGAATTGACTGCTGAATAAGAGAATAATCATCGAGATCTTCCAGAGAGAATTCTCTTTTAATTCTATCTACCAGATCTACAATAAATTTATGGGAAAAATCATTGTCACGAAGCAAATTTTCCAATTGTTCAATATTTTCATGTTGTTTGGGGGAAGAACCGGAGGCTCCCGTATTGAGAAGAGTCTTCACAACTTCTGTTAGATTTTTGACTTCTTCAGTTAGATTATCATTGACTGCAGTTGTTTCCTTTTTCCCGCCGGCAGCTTCAAGTATGGCTTTTTTAGCCTGATTATCCCGTATTGTAGAATCCTGGCGGACTTTATCGGAAACATATCCCGTATACTCCACACCCTCTCTTTTGAAAAGGCCGAGGAATCCACCCATTGATATATTTCTTCTGGTTAAAATTTTAGCTTTTAAACCATATTTAGAGCTTATCTTATCCAGTACTTCTCTGTGACTGGCACCGCGCTCAGTAAAATGTTCCATTAGGATTCCTTCCACTCAATTATTATTTCGCCCAGCGATTCTATTGTCATATTTGAAGCTATTTCCGGCACAGACAAAATCACCAGATCCGGAATATCCCGCACGGTAGACGATCTGACAAGAGCTCTCGCTGCTTCACTGCATAAAATTATAGGATAATGTCCCAAATCCTGTATCTTTTGAACATTGTTTAATAGAGAATTTATCCACAACCTCTGAAAATGAGGATCCAGTGCTGCCACAACTCCGGTTGCCGACTCCATTCTCGATTCAACGATCTTCTGTTCTACTTCAGGATTAATAGTCAATACTTTGAGGATATTATCCTCTTCAGCATACTGTAAACATATCTGTCTGCCCAGTGCCTGCCTGACTTTTTCTATGAGAAATCCTGTATCTTTTGTCACGGAACCGTAATCACCGAGAGTTTCCAGGATAACAACAAGATTTCTGATAGAAACCTGCTCTTTGAGAAGTCCCTGAAAAACCTTCTGGATTTCTCCTGTAGAAAATGTTTTTCGAACTTCATCCACAACAGCCGGATAATTTTCCTTGAGAGTATCGAGCATAGATTGGACTTCCTGACGACCAATAATCTCTGCAGAATGCTTCTTAATAATTTCAGTAAGATGAGTGGCTATTATGGATGGAGAATCAACGACCGTATACCCGAGTCGCTCTCCTTTCTCTCTGTTGCTTTCAGATATCCAGATAGCCGGTAGGCCGAAAGCGGGATCTGTCGTTTTTTCACCATCGAGAACATCTCTATCTCCACCGGGATTGATGGCGAGGAAATGTCCCATGCGGATATTGCCTCTCCCCATTTCCACCCCTTTAATTTTCAGACAGTATTCTGAAGGTTCAAGCCGCATATTATCGATTATACGGATACGGGGAACAACTAGCCCCAGATCCAGCGCCGCTTCCCGGCGAATGCGGGTAAGGCGATCGAGCAGCTCCGCTCCATTATCCTGATCGACAAGTGGTATCAGACCATATCCCAGTTCAAGGGACAAAGGATCCAGAGGTACAACAGGAGACATTTCAGCAGGCTTGTCTTTCTCTGCCTTTTCCGCTTCTCCTTCAGTTTTTTCCAGTTCCTCTGCTATCATCTTTTTCCTTGTCATTCTAAAGGCAAGAAATCCTGTCATAAAAGATAAGGGCATGAGAAGATACCAGGGAAATCCTGGAAGAACTCCCAAGAAGAAAAGGAATAATGCCGTAATCCAGTATATTTTTGATTGGGCGGAAAACTGCTTTTTAACATCTTCACCAAAAGACCCGTCCCCTACAGATCTTGTCACGATAAGACCGGTGGAAACTGATATGATTAATGTGGGCAGCTGGGAAACAAGTCCATCACCGATTGTCAGAGATGTATAAGTATTCAGCGCGTTTGTGATAGGTTCTCCATGGATGGTTACACCGACAATAATCCCTCCGATGACATTGATCAGAGTGATGACAATTCCGACCTGAACCGTACCGGAAACAAATTTTGTCGCACCATCCATAGCTCCGTAAAAGTCGACGGATTTCTGAAGATTGGATTTTTTCTTACGGGCCTGATCATCAGTGATGAGACCGGAATTATACTCCGCATCTATGGCCATCTGTTTCCCCGGCAGGGCATCGAGAGTAAATCTTGCAGCGACCTCG
>JAEINM010000074.1 GCA_016342385.1 Spirochaetaceae bacterium
AGGGATTTTGAAAATTCCCATTATTCCGTATAGAATAAGCAGAGGAAAAATATTGGGGAGTAGGGACACCAGCCCGGCTTTTACATTCATAAATAGAATTGACATAATCAATAGGATTGTTATAAGGAGAAGAGAAAGGCCTATGGTCTGACTTTTAATTATGGTATCGGCTGCGCTATTGGTTAATATGGTTTCTCCGGTAATTTTAAATTCGAGCATAGGATCAAAATCGGAAAGTAGGTCTAAAATATCTCTATTCATTTTGATCAGTTCCTGCTGCATCCTTCGAGTAGAAGTAATATTATGGCGTACAATAATATTGGCTTCCTTCCAGTCTGAAGTAATTAAACTGGCAATTTCGTCGTGATGCAGATTCATAGCATATTGAGCAATTAGATTTTCCGAGTCAGGATCTGAGGGATCAGGAGTCTCTCTATAGTTTCCCGGCTGTCCCGCGTTCATCTCTTTATGTATTAAAGTGATGTAGTCTGCGATGGAGGTCGAGTTGCCGAAGGGATATTTGTCTTTTAGTAAATCCTGAATCTCTGAAATCTTTCTGAGATATTCAGGTTTTTGAAACAAGTAATTTATGGGGATATTTTCCCGAAAGTCGGGAGATTTTTCAATGGGAACCAGTTCTGATTCTTCTTCCATAATATTGTCCTGGAATAGAACGATAGTATCATCAAAAACAGGAATATCATCTTCTTTCACCACTTCAATGGCATCCTGATTTACATGATCTGTCTCTGATAATAATTCTTCTACGGTTTTCCTTCGGAGTGTTATGAAAAACAATTTTGCACCGGACATCTTTTCATTGAGGACTGATATACGCTGAGGTATGGCGGAATTTTTTCTGAAGTATTTACTGGAGTCATTATCCACGGTAATAAATATGGAAAAGGCGCCAATAGAAAGGCCTAAAACTGTAAAAAACAGGACTATTGGTTTGCTTCTACTGGTAATGAGAATAAATATTTTTTGACCGAGAAAGTTGATAACGCGCGGCAGGAGAGTTGTGTCTTTTTTGTTTTCTCTTACCTTTCTCTTACCGAAATATTTTAAGTACATAGGGGTTACAAGAAAAGTCACCAGGGGGTTCATGAACATGGTAAAACCGGCAATCAGTCCAAATTGCCTTAAAACTACAATCCTATTAATACTTATAGAAATAAATCCTAAAAAAGTGGTTAAAGCTGTTAAAAATACGGCTGTTCCCACTGCTTTACACATATGCCTTACAGCTAGGTCTCTTTTCCCCGTCTTTTTAATGCCTTCCATATACTCGGATAAAAGATGAACATCCTCTGTGGAGCCGATTACGATTACTAATATGGGCACTGTAAAAGTCAGCATGTTCAGGGGGAGGTTCATGGCTCCCATAAACCCTGCCGTGTACAGAATACTCAACATAGAAGTGATAAATGGGAGAATCGCTCCATTTAGCGATCCGGTCGTGATAATTAGCATAAGGAGTAAAACCAGCATGGAAAGGGGTAAAATAGAACTGAGGTCTTTCAGAATTGTAGAGGATAATTGCTCTACGATATAAGGACTTCCAATGTCAAACAATACTTTGAAGTGCCGGTTAAAACCTGTTTCATCATTGAAAAGGACCTCTTCAACCATTGCCACAGTCCGGGCATTGATCTCTTTGTCATAACCGGTTGTTATGGGTTCCAGGTAAAGATTGATGACAGTGGAATTCCCCTCTTCCGAAATAAGATTCCGAACTAAAAGAGGATTTTCCAATGCAATGTCTCTGGTTTCTTTAGCTATCTTCTCTGTTTTCGGCGGATTATCCATGAGAGGCCCATTGTCCAGGTATTGGGGGTAACCCTTGATATTATTGGTAGAGTAGAGGCTTTCTACCCGCAATATACCCGGGAATTTTGTCTGATTGTTAAATATTGAGACCAACTCATGAAGGTGCCCCAGTTTTTCCACGGAAAAGAGATTTTCATCTTCAAGATAGATCATTAATATTGTATCAGATCCGAATGTTTCCATAGTTTCATCATAGACAATTCTGGCGGGGTCATCTTTTTTCATAAAAGAATCGGGACTGGTATCAATTGAAATCTTATTGAGATACACACTGCTCAATATTCCTCCAGCCAGTAGTAAGAGTATGGCGGCCCAGGGGTATTTCTGACTGAATCCCAGTAATTTGTCCATTGTTTATTTCCTTTTATTCTGGATAATTTGAAATCCTATGGCAAATGTCTTCCTGTCGTGATATATCTCTCTGTAAAGATATCTTCATTGATTTTTTGATTGATTTCCCTATCCTCTGTTTCTATTATTGTTTTATGGTCTGTTTGGTGATTTATCATAATAATTTTGTTGGCTCTAAAACGGGAACCGTCAATTTTCTGCAATAATCCGTTTTGCTGTGTTTTAAGCAGAACATTCCATTTGTCATAAAATTCAATTTTAACGGTGAAAAAATACTCCTTTAATATGTAAAGAATTCTTCTGCTGTATCCGCTGGATTCCATAGTTCGTGTATTATTGGGTGTTACCTCAATCATCCAGCAGGGAAGTCCCGAAATAGTGGTCTCCCCGGCAATTTCGAAATCAAAGTTATCTTGTTTTTCAGGTTGTATATCTTCAAAGGAAAAATCTGAACCCATGAAATACCCTTTTTTACTGCCTTTGGCAATTCGCTGCATTCGTTTCTGGGCCGGCAGATACATCCATTGATCACTTTCATCATTTCTGTTCCACCAGGTTAATAGTGCTGTACCCATAATTGATTCAGGCGTATCAAAGACAATAAGTGATCGACTGTGATCATCGCTAATATCCATGGAATATTCCCGCATATTACGAATTTCCTGATTATTATTTTTATCAATCAAGGTCATTTGCTGCAGGGTATATTCTGATTGAGCCCCGTGTCTCCGGTCCTGTTCATCAATTATTTCTCTACCGCTCATACTCTCTCCATTAAGGCAGCGGAGAAGTATAGAAAATAAAATTATCGGGAAAATTATTCTTTTATTCATATCGTCCTCAGAAGTAATTTTATTGATTCAGTAAAAATAATAGTGTATAGAGAGTCTGAATAAAAGAAATATTATTCAGAGGATCTCAATTCTCCCACTCTCAATAGCCCCTTGAAGCACCAAGGGAAAGCTGCTCAATTCGCTTTGGCAGAAATTTCATGCTGGTAAGGGAAGAGTAGGCTTTGTGCATTTTGTTGAAGCTGAAGGGGCTAGGCTTTCTGGAATCTTCTCAGCATTTTATGGATTGTTGCTATACTCCAGCCCCTCGGGAGGGTACTGATTTCTGTAGAGAAATAACAGACGAAGATTGAGCATATCACCACCGTACTCGATAAAACTCTTATCCCAATCCAGAGATTTTCCATTAATTATAATATCATAGCGGAGTTGGTGTCCGGCGGGATATTTCTCATCTAATTCGAGAAAATAGGACCATACCGTCTCAACTCTCACAATCCTACTGTTACCGGAATCGCTTTTAATTTCTATTAAGGGATTATTCTTAAGAAGATCTATACAGTAAATAGCGCTTGCCGAATCAAGAGAAAAGGGAATCGGTCCGGGAATAATAGCAGAATTCAGGTCTCTTTCAGGAGTTGTGCCGCTCTGCGCACTCAGTAAAATGCTCATTATCAGGTACAAGAATAAGCTCATAATGGTTTTATTGATGCTTAGCATACAACACCTTTTCATAAAACAAGTATATAGTGCACTCAAGAAGCTGTACAGTTCCCGGGTTTATAATTGTAGTCACTGTGAAGACACTAACTTCTAAAAAAAAAATTCTTCTAAAAAAAATGCCTTATATTTATAATGAGATTTTGGCTTTAATAGGGTTCATCAATCTCAATTTCGAAAATAAAGGATGAGAAATGAAATATAAATTGATAATGGTTTTCATTTTAATAACACTTCCCTTCAACATTTTCGGAGATTCGAAGAAAGCATTGTTTCTCTATGATATGTTTGATGATGAGTCGGAATTGTATATCAATATGATCCGTCAGAGTTTTGACCTTATAAACCTCCCATATGATGAAGTTGCCCTTGAAGTCGGGGACGTTCCGGACTTTTCATTATATGACAGGGTCTTTATTTATGGCAAAGTTATGGCTTTCAATCTGAAGTCTCCTATTAGAGACTGGCTTAAGACCCGTCCCTCTCTGAAAGGACCGGACATTTATCTGCTATTAACAGCCAACCGGTGGTTTATCGATAAATACACAAGGCAGATAAGTGAATTGACAAAGGAGAACGGAGGGATTGTTGTTGATGCGGTTTCCTCGGCGACTAAAGATCTATCGGATGAAGAGAAAAGGGGGCTGGTTTCCAGCTTGTTCAGTGGATTTCAGTAGTACTCCGCCGATAATGATGATTGACTTTTCCATAATTCCCCAGAACTCAAAGAGTCGATAAATGATCTTTTTTTCTGGCGAGCACGACCAGGTTCAACCATATATTGAGAATTATGATAGGGGGATCCTTAAAATTGTGTAGATGCTCTTGGTTAGAATCTGAAACTCAGATTGATTCATAAGGGAAGAGGTTATTTTGGATTTTATCTCTACTGATTACCTTTCTGATATATAATTATTATATGGTTAGTTTTTCTGTTAGTACCATTATTAATCAGCCTGCTGAAATCGTAGTTCAGGCTTTAATGAATCCCGATAATTTCTCCTATTGGACAATGTATCTTGAAAAGTTTGAAATCATAGAGAGTAAGCCGGGTCTGGTCGGTTCTATAAGCCATCTCCATTATCTCCAAAATGGTCGTTCTTATGTGATGGAGGACAAGTTGATTGCTTGTGAACCTGGAAAAAAGTACGAATCACAGGTTTCCGGAGAGGCATTAACCGCTCGTGTTATAACAACAATTGAAGTACTGGGCAAGGGAACCAAAATGAAGATAACCTGGTCGGGAGAGGGGAGGATTCTTTTTTTGAAATTACTGCTCCCTTTATTAAAAGGCAAAATGATAAAACAATCACAGTCAGAATTGGACACATTTAAAGAACTGGTTGAAAAGAAGGGTAGTGATTTCGGTGAACTTCATTAAGACGGTAGACCTGAGGTGATGAAAAAAATGGGTACAATCTTAAAAGTAGAATCCTTAGAAAAAAGATATGGAGAAATAATCGCTGTAAATTCCATTTCCTTTGAAGTTCATCGAGGTGAAATATTCGGATTCCTGGGACCGAATGGAGCTGGTAAAACAACTTCTATAAAAATGATGAGTGGCTTATTAAAGCCTGACCGGGGAAATGTCATTATTAATGGTGAATATAGTAATTCATTAATTGGCGTTTGCCCGCAAAATGTGGTTATCTGGGAAAATTTAACCTGCATTGAACAAATTGTCTATATGGGACAAATGTATAATATGACTGCATGGGAATCAAAAAAACGAGCAAAAGAACTATTAGAATCTCTTGGATTAATTGATAATAAAAACATGCTGGCAAAAACACTTTCCGGTGGCATGCAGAGAAGATTGAATCTTGCTCTCTCATTAATTCATTCACCGGCAATTGTGTTTTTAGACGAGCCTCAAGTAGGTCTTGATCCTCAAAGCCGCGTACTAGTAAGAGACTATATTCGATCTATAAAGAAGAATACTACAGTTATTCTTACAACTCATGATATGGAAGAAGCCGAGAAGTTATCCGACAGGATTTGCATTATTGACAAAGGCCAAATCCTGGCTATCGGAACAGCCGAAGAAATAAAAAAGATAAGCGGTCAGGAAGATGTAATAGAAATTGAAATAATGGGCATTATTCAAAGAGAGCTCATACCTTATCTTAATATTGAGACTGGGGACTATAACCTGATTTCCGGAAATTCTGCCTATATAAAAATCAATAATCCCTATTCTACTTTGGAAAATATTCTGGGAGTAGTCAGAGCAAGAAATATTAAAGTGAATGATCTGCGATTACGGAAAAAAAGTCTTGAAGATGTATTTATAAATATTACGGGAAGGAGTCTGAAGCAATGAAAATAATTCCCAATTTTATTAAGACATTTAAAGAAAATCTCCGGGATTGGAAAATACTGGTTCTTGTGATTCTATTCGCTCCGTTTTTTGTATATCTGATGAATCTTTATCTTGGTGATTCAGGGATGTCGACCTATAAAGTTGCATTATTAAACCTTGATAAGAATGGCATTTATTCAAATGAACTTATAAATATCTGGGAAAAGATTACAACAGAAGATAGTAAAAGTGTATTAAAAATTTTGTCTGTATACGATAGGGAATCAGCAAAAAAAATGATCAAAAATAAAAGTGCCGATATATTTATTACTATACCGGAAGACTTTTCAGTTTCATTCCTGAAGTACCTAAAAATAAAAACAGGATTAATATCGGCTTTGGTTAGTTATGGAGAACCGGCTAATATAAAATATATGATGGCGGCATCTTTCATTGATTACACAACGTATAATTATATCGGATTGAGAACTGGTCTGGAGATTCCCATAAATATCATTTTTGAATCTGCTGGAAATGAAAAGGTAATCAGTGATTTTGATTTATATGTACCGGCGCTGCTCGTTTTATCAATGATAATGATACTTTTTACTACAGGAGCCTCAATTATAAGGGAAGTAGAGAAAGAGACGATAACACGACTTTCCTTATCACCACTTTCATCATTTGAGTTTATGACAGCTTTAAGTATGAATCAACTTATTATCGGGATTTCCAGTTTGCTTTTAACAGTACTGGCAGCATTTTCTGTCGGCTATAAAACAAAAGGATCGATTCTACTCTTTTTAATAATAGGAATTATAACTTGCTTTTCAGTGATAAGTATAAGCATCATTATTTCGTGTTTTATTAACAATATGTTTGGACTGCTCACCATCGGTTGTTTCCCATTTTTTGTTTTAATGTTTTTTTCCGATTCCTTTATGCCCTTACCAAAAATAAATTTAATCAAATTATCTGGAAACCAGGTTTACCTTAATGATCTTTTACCAACAGCAACTGCTACAAGAGCCTTCAGTAAAATATTAAGTTATAATTCTGAATGGGCAGATATTCAATTTGAAATATTATGGATGGTTTGTCTTTCATGCGTATATTTCTCAATCGGTGTGTTTCTATTCAAAAGAAAGTACAAGTATTAAGTGTACGCGATGGTTATGGAGTTCCCCCGCACAGGCTAATTAGGAACCCAGTGACTGATCTCCGGAGCATTCTGGTTCACCGAATAAAAAGAGGGACTACCTTTTAGCTATTGATATAACAGTTAGACAAGTTGTATAAAATAGAAAATATTTACAGAAAAATCCAGAAAACTCATTTTTCTATAGGGAGATTATATGGCTATAACAGATAAAGCTCTGGTTAAAACAGACGACCTGCCCATCAGGCATACAGGAGAGATACATTCGGGTAAAGTCCGTTCCGTATATTGGCTGACTGAAGAGGATAACAAGCGCCTATGCAAAGCTTATGGTTTGGAAGAGGAAGAACTGGCTGTTATGGTCATAAGTGACCGTATCTCTGCCTACGAGTGCATATGGCAGAGTGAGGGAGGACTAAAAGGTATTCCCGGGAAAGGTGCCGCTCTCAATGCTATTGCCCGCTACTGGTTCACCCGTTTTGAGGAAGAAGGTCTGGCAGGAAACCATATCGTTGATGCACCCCATCCCTTAGTCTGGCTGGTCCGAAAAGCCCGTCCCGTCATGGTAGAAGCTATTGCCAGGCAATACATAACAGGAAGCATGTGGCGTTCATATGAAAAAGGCGAACGGGAGATCTGCGGCATTACCCTTCCTGAAGGTTTGAAGAAGAATCAGAAACTCGATGAGCTCCTCATAACTCCGTCAACAAAAGGCATTATCGCAGGGATTGAGGGAATTCCTGAGATTGATGATGTAAATATAACCCGTGATCAGATTCTGAATAATCTTGATGTATTCAAATTCCGAAACGCCGAAGATGTGGCCATGTATGAAAAACTTCTTTCTGAGGGATTTAATCTGATCTCCCGGGAGCTGAATAAAATAGGAAAAGTATTTGTTGATACTAAATTTGAATTCGGATTTATTGGTGAAGGTGAAAATGCCAAAATGATCTACATTGATGAAATCGGTACCCCCGACTCTTCCAGATATTGGGACAAAGCATTGTATGAAAAGGGAGAGATCAGAGAAGACTCCAAGGAAGTATTCCGTGAAATGCTTCAGGCCAGCGTTCCCGACAAAGATGTTCTGGTGAATAAAAATCGGATAGAAGAGCGCAAAGCTCTTGCCGCTACATTCCGCCTGAAAGATGAACAGATGATGGAAGTAAGCCGGCTCTATATTGAACTGGCAGAAAAAATCACCCGTGAGAAACTTCCTCTAACCGATTCTCCAAAGCAGGAAATCACCCAGGCGTTACAGAAGCTTGGTCTTATTCTTTCGTAATCAAAAGGGGCTGTTGCAACAGCCCCTTTTCTATTTTCTGAAAATACTTTTAAAACTTAAACCTGAATATTCTTTCTACAACAAAGAGAATCCATTTAAATTTGATTGTTTTTTGGCTCTATATGGATTGAAAATATCATTTCACTACCCAATTTCTCTTTTATAGCCGTTTCGACCTTATGAGCGATGGAATGGCCTTTCTCAACAGTAATATTTGAGTCTACTAAGATATGTAGATCCACTGCCGAAATATTTCCAATTCTCCTTGTTTTTAAATTATGAGGTTTCTCAACTTCCGGTATTAAGGCTGCTGTCTGTAGAATTACTTCTTGAATCTCTTCAGGTAAGGCGACCTCTAAAAGTTCGTTTATACTGATTTTTCCAATATGAAATGCTTCTTTAATAATAAATAAGCTTACTATTACACAGGCAATCGGATCTAAAATAACCCATTTATTTCCTAAGAGGATTGCACCCCCTATACCTACAGCTGCTCCTAGTGATGAAAAAGCGTCTGATCTGTGATGGTAGGCATTGGCAATGATTGCAGAACTGTTTATTTTCCTGCCTTTTTTAATGGTATAACGAAAAAGCCCTTCTTTTACAATTATAGAAATAATGGCTGATATAAAGGTTACAATATGAGGTTTTATAATCTGATCATCCTGTAAAATCCCAATTGCACTGGTTATACCTGAATAGCCGATCCCGAAACCGACTGTTGAAAGAAAAACGGCAATAATTAATGCAGTAAGAGTTTCAAATTTACCATGTCCATAGTTGTGTGAAGAGTCCTTCGGGCGGGAAGCTAAAAACATACCGATTATTACTACAATATCAGAACCTAAGTCTGATAGAGAGTGGATACCATCGGCGACCATAGCCTGACTGTGTCCGAATATACCGGCAATAATCTTGGCAAGGCTTAAGCCAATATTTAATATAGCTCCAATAGCGGTTGTTTTGTTAGCCTGTTGTAATCGTTCTTTAGAATTGTTTGATGAATTTGTATTTCGCATTTTGAGATCTCCATTCAATTTAAAAATTCGATGGGTCCCGCGAAATACTCGCTGCTAATGCCCGATTAGTTTTATTTGATTAAATAAAACCACCTGATCCCTTAATAAGAAAATAATACTGAAGTTTTTATATAAAAGTCAAGCATGAAAAAGATATTGAATATCAGATCTTCAAAGATCATCCCATGTTTCTCAATGAATATCTGGTAGGTGTTTATGAGGAACTGATCTCAAAATACAGAATAGACAAGAATCTTTGCTGCTTTATGAACCCGAACTGATAATTTAATATAACATAGGGTAAACGAATTATATTATACTTCTTTATAGGGGGTAGACTCAGTAGAATAATCCTGAATTGAATACAAGAATAAATACTGCTTTATGAATAAAGGGGAAAATAGCTGAGGAGGATAAATGAGAAAAACTATTTTAATAATATTCCTTTTATTTCCATCTCTATCATTAACGGCCCGGATACTTACCACGCACTTTCAGGACAGTGCTCCAAAATATTTCCTGGAAGATGGAATTGTTCGCGGTATCTGTACAGACATAATAATCTCTCTCAATAAAGAATTAAGATCAAGCAATATTCAAATCCTTACCGAAAAATCCTCTTATCCTTTTGTTCCCTTTCGACGGTTGCAGGAGGACCTTGAAAACGGAATTATAGATATCTTTATTGGATTAGCGAAATCTCCCTCCAGAGTTGAGAAATATGTGTTTCTTGAAACTCCTGTATATCAGGTTTCTTCAACTTTCGCAAAAAAAATATTGTCAGATTTTGAATATGATTCCCAATCAGATCTTGTGAACCAATCAATTGGCGTGGTTTCCGGTTCAAAAACAGCTGATCAATTGAACTCTATAGGGACTCTAAATGTATTAAATATAAAAACTTTGGATCAAGCTTTACGGATGTTAAATTTAGGAAGAATTGATCTTGTTTTCTATCATTCTCTAGGGTTGAAGCATACTATAGCGAAACTGGAATTAGAATCTACTATTACTTGTTCAGATAAAGCCTTTGAGAATTACAACCATTACATAGCATTTAATAAAAGTATATCTCCCGTAATAATGGAACAGGTCGAAAAAGCACTACAGAGGCTTATTGATGTTGGGGGAATTGATAAAATATTATCAAATTATTAACTGACAGGCTGTATCGTACACAATATCCCTTCTTATTTGTAGGCGTAAAAGAACTTCGTCTTGAACTTCTATAACAATTATCCAATTATTCAAAAAAAGAAGGATTGGTTCACTCAACAATTCAATGATGGGTCAGAAAATTTATAAAAATAATTCTTGACTCTTACCTAAGGTAAGAGGATATACATTTCAATATATCTATTAAACTTCAGGAGTTCTATAATGATAAGAACGTATTTGTTTATTCTAATTTCCTCCCTTTTGTTTTTTTCCTGTTCTTCCCAAGATGAATTAGTTAATACCGATGAAAAATCAGCTGTTGATTCCTTTGATTATACATTAAAGGATCTTAATACTGCGGATTTTGATACTCTGCATTCTCAAGTCGGAACAGATGAAAATAAATATTTAATTCTGGGAAACATTCCCGTAATACCACCGGCAGAAAATCTACCGGATAATCTGGCAAAACTATCTGGACGATGGGAGGGATATAATCTCGATGGAATGGTAGCCAAAGATTTTAAAATAACATTAATATTATCTGAAATATCAGATCAATCTGTTAAAGTAATTGATTGTTTTTCTTCAAATATACAATTCCCTGATGGAATAACCGAGAGGATGGGGAAAGTCATTTCACCTGAAGAGGGAATTATTCAGCTAAAGGAAGTGGGCCAATATGGAATGATCACTTATACCTTTCAATATCAGCCTGAAACAGATGAACTTAGCGTTAGGGAGACATTAAATGAGAATTTTTCTGAATATATTTTTAAGCGAGAACAGAATTACTTTGTCTATAAAGATTACGATGCCTATTTAGCAAGTTTGAATATTTCTATTCAGAAATATGATAATCCTGATAATCAGAAGATGGGCGCAGGATATATGCTGTATCTACCTAAAGATTATGACCGGAATCCAGATAAAGATTATCCTTTAATCTATTTTTTACATGGCTATGGTGACCGGGGAGAAAATATTCACCTCCTGGCAAAAGCGTCCCCCTTTATGAGAATCAGACAGGGCCACGATCTGCCATTTATTATTGCCGCGCCTATTCTCCGGTTTTCTAATGACTATCCCATGTTTCCCAATGAATACCTGGAAGGTGTTTATGGGGAACTGATCTCAAAATACAGAATAGACCGGGATCGGGTCTATATATCGGGCTTAAGCATGGGAGGGATCGCCAGCTACCATTTTACAATGAGTCATACCGATAAAGTTGCGGCATTGGCGGTTTTGAGTGCATTGAATCCGGAATATCTGGAATTTGCCAAAAATGCTGGATTTCAGCCGTTTTCCAGTAATCCAGTGGAATTGAAAGATATTCCCATATATATCGTTCATGGAAAGCAGGATATGTTATTTCCTGTTTCAGCAGCAGAGAAGACCGTTGCGGATTTAAGGAAAAGTAATGATTCGGTTGAGTTTCATATCCTGGAAGATGGTGATCACGATACGTGGACTGATACGTATTCCGATCCTCATTTTTATGACTGGTTATTACAACATTCAAAAAATTAAAAAAATGTTCGCTCCAGGAGTAAATAGCGCTGTACTTGTCTCCAGTAACAGCTAGTTAGTAATTTTGTATAAAATTCACTCCTTTGCGGCGGACTCTTACCCTGTCATTTAGATCCTTTAATAATTATTCTATTGCCAAATTCTCTAACAAATAATAAATGCCTATACTCCGACAGTGTAATATTTTTTTATGTAAAAAAACAGGAATCGAACTTATTATGAGTAAATGAACATCTTTATCCAATCGATCAA
>JAEINM010000075.1 GCA_016342385.1 Spirochaetaceae bacterium
CTCTGGAGGCTTATAAAAAAAGTCTGGAGTATATGGCTGATACGGTTAGTCTCAGCGATCTTGAACTGGCTCTTATCGGTACTGTCGGAAAAGAATTGAGGCCTCTGTCTCCAGCTGAATCGGGCATTGTCTCATTTAAAAGAGATCTTCTGGGCATTACTGATGAGATGCGGCAGAAAAAAAGGGATTATCTGTTGAATATCAGTACTGAAGATATTAAAGAAACAGCCTCCCTACTATTGAAACGTTGGGATCAGGCTGTTATCACCGTTGTATCCAATACGGAAGCATTGGAATCTGCGTCCAGAAATATCCCCGAGTTGAAAGGGCAGATCAGGGAGCTGCCTCAGTAATCGTTTTTTTCAGACGTAAAGGTAAAAGAGAACTGAAGGATAATAATAGGGGTAAAACAATAATAATTTCTATTTGATTGGCTTGTTTTATTGATGTCAATGCTTTCAGAAGTATCATTATGACAGTTGATATTATCTGGATTAACCAGATAATATCAATTTTTGATCTCGCAACGTTCCCTTTTTTCAAATACACAACAGAAGCCGGTATAAGTAGTAGAGCAAGAGGGTTTATCATGAATAGGTTCAAATTGTTGTAGGAATAACTGTGATCTGTAAAAGCCATCAGAAATAGAAGAACAGAGCCCAGGATTCCTAGAATAAAGCCAGCAGCAATATTCCCCAGAGCAAAAAGCCTGATTTTACCTTTTCTGCTTCTGTAATTCAGATACAGGATAAGTGATGATAGTATCAGTGATATTCCGATTGCCCCCAAATAGGGGGGATTGTAGGTTTCAGGTAAGGGCGGCCTTTCTGTAGCTTTGTTGAGGATATTCATGCTTTTAACCAGTTTTGTATTTTCACCGTTCACGTTTCTATAAGTCAGATCGATGACAATCTCCCCAAGAATCTCCGGAATAAACATTTCCTGCCAAATGGTTATTTCCCCATCTATTTCCGGTCCCTGTAAGAGTGATAAAAAAGATCCTACAATCTTTTTATGGGATGTCATAAGAAGAAAACTGTTTCTGAAAGTAGAGCCCCTGGAATAAGCTGTGGCTTTTTCCAACTGACCGGATAGGGCATCATTCAAATAATCTCTTATTCTGGTCGAGCAATTATCATTGTAATGATGATAGAGATATGTTCTGTTCTCAGGTAGAGTTTTTGTTCTTAATGCCTCATACATCTTCAGTTTTACTTCTGGAGATAAGTTCAGCACATACTCGGTCAGATCTCTATTTTCTCTAATTACAGATTTAATATAGGTATCGGTATATTGAGCATAAGCCATGTATAAGAGGCGGCCTATGGCGAAATTTTTATAAAAATCATCATCTTCAAAATAAAAATTTCCGAAATCGAAAAAAATATCTTTTCCACTTTTCAGATTTTTAACGGCAATTCCCGTATGACCCCATAATGACCATACCGGATCTCCCCGGCCGGTTACAAATAAGCGGACTTCCAGTTCCTCTCCTTTCGTTACCTGAGGGAAAAGTGGTGATGCCGCCATAATAATTAGGAATATGAGAGTAAAAATCTTTGTTAATTTCATGAGACCAATTATGGCATAGTCCCCTTTTGAAAATCAAGGAGAGTTTTATTCTGTCATTTAGTGATAAATAATTTTTATTGCCCCTATAAATGGCCCCTGCAGGAACAATCTGTCATCGAGGCGAGAAAAAAAACTTACAATTATTTAAATTGCCCTATATTATAAACTAGAAAGTTTTTTAGGAGTTTTATAGTGGCTGTCCGCATTGGAGACTGGATGATAGTAGAAGGTTTACTCAATTCTCGTGAAGTGGAATTGATTGTTGATAGTCAGCATCAGGGCGATTCCAGGCTCTTTGGAGAGATCGCTCTGGCTAATGCATACATAACACCCTTTGATTTACAGCGTTTTTTAGAGATAAATGGAGATAAAACGGAAAAAAAATAGATTTATACACTTATTTATTTGATTCTCAGCGTAAAACTGTTAAAATGAAATCAATCTTCAGAGACTATTATTCAAAAAAAATAACTCTGGTTATAAGATATTACATTATTTTTTATTAAAAGTAGGAGTTTTTAAATGGCTGAAAAAGAAACATTGGTTGTATCGTCAAAAGTAAAAAATTATATCAAATCAAATGGAGATCTTAAATGTTCTGCAAAAGTGATTGAAGTTCTTTCTGATAAAATTAGAGAGATCTGTGATGCTGCTATTGAAAATGCAAAAAACGATAAGAGAAAAACTGTTCAGGATAAAGATATCGTTTAATCCTATAATAATTTTATAGCATATTGGAAGCCTGCGCACAGGCTTCCTTTTTTTTCTTAAACTTTCTTCCAATAATCAGGTTTTTTGCCAAGCTTCCTTTGAATCTTTTCATCTTCCTGCTCTTTATTCCTTTTCTCTTCTTCCAGCCTTTTGAGCTTTCTGGTTTCTTCGTCCTGCTGAGCTACGAGCCATTGTGATCTTATCTGATCTTCATCGGGTAGATCCTTTTTGTCGGCTTTAACTTTAAATTTAACAGGCTTATCAAGTTTGATATTTTCTAGATTGACTTTTTTAAAGTCCAGGTCTTTAATATTTGTACCTGAAAAATTTGTATTATTTAAAAGGGAGTCGGAAAAATCGGCATCTTTGATACGTGAATCAGCTAGTGAAGCGTCTGTCAGATCAGTCTTGGAAAAAATAGCATTTTTCAGATCAGCACTATTGAGTTTCCCATTCTGCAGGTTTGCAGAATGGAAACATGCCCCAGTTAGTTTTGCTCCGCTAAAATTGGCTCTCCGCAGATCACTGCCAGTGAAATCTGCTCCTTTTAGATCCGCATTGGAAAAGTTAATTTCTCTCAGATTAAAATCACTGAGATTAATTCCCTTCAGATCTGCTTTAAATCCCTTTCCACTTCGTTTTACAAAACTATTCCAGGTATTTATATCTTTTTCCCTGATAGCTTTCATTAGCACTTTCAGCTGTCTCTCGTTGCCGCTGAAATCTGACTGATGGATAATCATCAATATTCTCCTGTCCCTATAATCATATGTCTGGAAATCATAGTGAAAAAGGAGCCGCTGTTCAAGAACTAGGATTCCCTTTCTTCTGATTCAGAGAAAGATAATTCATATGTTGTTCCCTTGTTTCTAATGATGCTAATCTTTCCATCGATCTGATCTATGAGAACATGTATCAGTTTCATGCCCAGAGATTTGACTTTATCCATGTTGAAATCATCAGGAAGGCCGACTCCATTGTCACTTATTTTTAGAAAGATTTGTTCTCCTTCCACTTTCAGAGTAATGTGGATTTTCCCTTCTCGGAGATTTGGGAAGGCGTATTTGATAGAATTGGTCAGGATCTCATTAATTATCAGCCCACAGGGAATAGCTGTATTAATACTGAGCATGAGTGGGACCGTTTCCACTTCCAGGCTAATAGTATCAGAAACACTGTAACTGCTGACCAGACGCTCTGCAAGGGAGCTGATGTATTCGGTAAAATCAATTGTCGCCATAAGGTCTGACTGGTAGAGTTTTTCATGAACCAGAGACATGGATTGTACGCGATCTTCACTTTCTTTTAATAAAGCCAGTACTTTTTTATCACCAATCCCCGAGGATTGCATATGGAGAAGGGAAGAAATAATCTGGAGATTATTTTTAACCCTGTGATGAATCTCTTTGACCAGTATCAATTTTTCATCGAGAGATTTTCTTATCTCTTTTTCCGTTTTCTGCTGTTCTTCAAGGAGTTCAATATTGCTGTAAACAGTTGAGATATTCAAACTGAAGGTCCAGAGTATATCTTTTTTCATCTCCGAGAGTTCCGGTATATTTTTCAGATACAACAATCTCCGTATCCCTCTTCTTGACAGGAGGAGAATGGCACAGTCATTATCATCAAAGAAAATTGTTTCAGTAAGAGCAAATATTTTCATTTTTTCAAGGATGACTGGTGAAATCAAACCCTGAAGATCCATATTGCCTTCCCTGTCCTTATAGATTCCGGTGCCGCCTTGAATAATGATAGAATTTTCATTCATTATTCCGTCAAAAATAGAGACTTCCGTTCCATCAAGTTCAGAAAAACTTCTGAGAACTTCATTCATCGTTTCAAATATTTTTGTCCTGAAGGGTATTTGAGATTCCAGACCATGCAGTTTTGCTGTGGTCGACGCGATAACTGACAGACTTTGTCTACTCTCTTCAATTCTCTTCAGATCATCAAAATTTCTGATGGAGGAGATAAGCGTTGTTACAAGTTTAGAAGATGTGAGTTCAGTTTTTTCTTTATAGTCATTGATATCATATTCAGTAATCACTTCCAGTTCTGGAGCATATCCCGGTTGACCGGTCCTGAGAATGATTCTCACAAGTCTGTTCTTTGCTTTTTCACGTATGAATTTCACAAGTTGTAAACCAGAATCATGATTCTCCATAACCACGTCGAGTAGGATGACAGCGGTATCGGGATTTTCGGAAATTACTTTTTTTGTTTCTTCAGAGGAATAAGAACTAATGATATGAAGTGGCTTGCCCTTAAAGACAAGATTACTGAGAGCCAGAGATGTAACGGCATGAACTTCCGCATCATCATCTGCCACTATCAGTTTCCAAGAGTCTTTTGGTGATATTTCCTCTACGGTTTTTTGATCTTCAGAGGCAAATAGTATTATATCATTATCCGGTTCAGCCACAAGCTAATTTTAAGATTAAACCTTCTGTAGAGCAAGGATAAAAATCAGTTTAGTTCTTCCGGTACAACTCTCATAGCCCCTTTGTCTGCTGATGCGGCAAGTAAGGCATATGCCTTAAGAGCGGTTGAGACATTTCTTTTTCTTCCTACCGGTCGATAAGCCTCTTTTCCCTTTGCCTCTTCTTCTGATCTTCTCATAGCCAGTTCTTCCTTACTGATAAGGATGTTAATTTTTCTCATCGGGATATCTATTTCGATCCTGTCTCCTTCCCTGACCAGGGCTATGGCACCCCCGGCGGCAGCTTCCGGTGAGACATGGCCAATGGACAGTCCCGATGTTCCTCCGGAAAAACGACCGTCTGTAATCAGAGCGCATTCTTTTCCGAGGTGAACTGATTTTAAGTAGGATGTCGGGTAGAGCATCTCCTGCATTCCCGGTCCCCCTTTCGGTCCTTCGTAGCGGATGATGACTACATCGCCGGATTTGACATCGCCTTCAAGGATAGCATCACAGGCCTGATCCTGGGAGAAATATACTTTAGCAGGTCCTGTAAACCTGTATATGGATTTATCAACGCCTGCGGTTTTAACAATACAGCCCTTTTCTGCCATGTTTCCAAATAAGACAGCCAGGCCGCCCTCTTTGTCATATGAGTTCTCTATATTCCTGATACAGCCTTTCTCTCTGTCAGAGTCAGCTTCGGAATAGTAGGTTTCCTGTGAACCCATCGAGAGAGACCGGATTCCCGCAGGAGAAGATAAATATCTGTGGATAGATTCAGGGCGGGCGTTTACACTCTTAATATCAAATTCATTCAAAGTCTCTTCAAGAGAAGGAGAATCGACTCTCCCCACTGTACTGTTGATCAGATCTCCTCTGTTTAATTCTCCCAGAATGGCCATAATTCCACCAGCTCTATTAACATCTTCTATATGAAAATGTGAGTTGGGACTGACTTTACAAAGACAAGGTACTTTGCGGGAAAGGCGATCGATGTCATCCATTGTGAAGTCCACTTCAGCGGCACTGGCCACGGCCAGCAGGTGGAGGACTGTATTTGTCGATCCGCCCATGGCAATATCGAGAGACATGGCATTTTCAAAAGCAGCTTTTGTTGCAATTGATCGCGGTAGAACTGAATCATCCCCCTGGTCATAGTATCTATTTGCCAGTTGTACTATCAGTTTTCCCGCTTCTTCAAATAGGGAAACTCTATTTTTATGGGTAGCCAGCACTGTTCCATTACCCGGTAGTCCCAGACCTAGGGCTTCTACAAGACAGTTCATGGAATTGGCTGTAAACATTCCCGAACATGAACCGCAAGTGGGGCAGGCACTTCTCTCTACTTCTTCTACATAGTCATCACTTACAGAAGAATCGGCACCGGCAACCATAGCATCGACGAGATCAAATTTTTTCTCACCGGAAACTCCAGCTTCCATGGGGCCGCCAGAGACAAAAACTACGGGAATATTCAGCCGCATGGACGCTATGAGCATACCCGGGGTGATTTTGTCACAATTGCTTATACAAACCAGAGCATCGGCCTTATGGGCATTACACATATATTCAACTGAATCGGCGATGATTTCCCTTGAAGGGAGGGAGTATAGCATTCCGTCATGACCCATAGCTATTCCATCATCGATAGCGATGGTATTGAACTCAGCGGCAAAGCATCCCTGTTTCTCAATTATTTTCTTCACCATCTGTCCAGTATCATGAAGATGCACATGGCCGGGGACAAACTGAGTGAAAGAGTTGGCTATCGCGATGACCGGTTTGTCCATCTGTTCTTCAGTCATTCCATTGGCTCTCCAGAGGCTTCTGGCTCCGGCCATTCTTCTTCCTATTTTTGTTTCAGCACTTCTCAGTTTGTTTGACATATGCAATTTCTCCCTAAAATGAAGTATTTGTTAAGCTTCTTTAATAATTTTTCATTTTTTCACAAAATCCCATTTCAGTGAATGACAAAAAGGTAAAAAAAAGTAAAAATAAGCTATGTTATTAACAAATTATCACACTCATTGCGATTTTTGTGATGGTGCGGGAAAACCGGAAGATTATATCACTGAAGCCATTAGTAAAGGCTTTCACGCTCTTGGCTTCTCTTCCCATGCACCCATATCTTTTGAAAGAGAATGGACTCTTTCCGAGAAGAGTGTTCCTGATTATCTTCAGACCATAAATTCTCTAAAAAGGGAATACGCCGATAGAATCGAGGTATATACCGGGTTGGAGATTGATTACCTTGAAGGTATCAGCGGCCCCTCATCTAAGAAATTTTCAACTCTGGGACTGGATTATACAATTGGTTCGGTGCATATGATCCCTGTGAGAGATTCTGATAGTTTTCTCCCCATTGACGGTGCAGTTGAACTTTTAAAGGAATTACTGAAAAATACATTTGACGGCAGCTTTGAAAAACTGTCTGAAAGATATTTCGGTCTGATCCGGGATATGCTGAAAAATCATCAATTCAATATTCTCGGGCATCTTGATTTACTGAAAAAGAGAAATACCCATAATCTCCTCTTTGATGAAAATGCCTTATGGTACAGGAATCAGGTCCTGGATACTCTTGATGTTCTGGCAGAAACAGATGTTATTCTCGAAGTCAACACCGGAGGAATTTCCCGCAAGGCCATTGATTCTGTTTATCCCTCCCCATGGATTATCAGTGAGGCGCGAAAGCGGGATATTCCCCTTATGCTCAATGCCGATGCCCATGTTCCAGAACATATTGATTATTATTATTCAGAAGCTCTGGCGATTATAAAAGAGTGCCGCTATGGGGAACTTTATTCTCTTTCCGGCGGAAAATGGATCACCAGAGAAATCTGACATGTTATAGTCTGAAAACCAGTTCTTTGAATCGATCGCCGCGATCAAATTCATTAAGGAACATTCCGAATGAAGTACAACCGGGAGAGAATATAATGGAATCTCCTCTTTCGGCCGATTGTACAGATTCTTCTAATGCCTCACTCAGTGTGCTGTAGGGGCCTTTCCATGGGATACAGCTTTCTTGCAGAATCAGTAGAATCTTGTCAGTCCCGCTTCCCTCAAGGAGAATAATCGATTTTGCCATGGTCAGGGGTTCTTTCAGGCATTGGAATTGCAATTCTTTATCGGTACCGCCGGTAATCAGGATTACCGGTGTAATAAAGCTTCTTATGGCTGCGGCTGTTGCTTCGGGGATTGTCGCTGCTGAATCATTATAGAAGGTGACACCGTTTTTTTCGGTAAAACGCTCCATTCTATGATTCACTCCGGAGAAACTGCTCAGGCCCTTTCTTATCTGTCCGGTTTCAATGCCGAATTTTTTCAGAATCATAGCAGCAATGAGCATATTTATTCGAAAATGCTCTCCAGGGACAGACAAATTGTCAGAAATAAGCTCCTCTATTTTTATCCCATCCTCGCTGAAATATCCTTTTTTATCTTTAATCCATCCCCTTTTTATGCAATTATCCCGATGTGGTTCTGAAGAGTGAAAAGTATAGATCTGTCCCTTTGATTCCTTTTGGAATTCCCGTCCGAAGGAATCGTCGGCAAAAATTGAGATATCAGAGTGATCCTGATTCCTATAGATCAGTTTTTTATCATAAACATAGTCTTCAAACCGGTCATATCGGTTCTGATGGTCATGCATAATATTGGTTATTACGGCAATTTGTGGTTTAAGCAGATCTCTTTCTCCCAGATCAGCGAGCTGCCATGATGATAGCTCGAGGATGACGGGATCATTTTTCTCAAGAGAATGGAGAAATGTAAGAGGAGATACTGTTATATTTCCACCCAGCTTTGTCCCCGGATAGATTTTTTTCATTACATGGTATACGGCTGAAACGGTTGTTGATTTCCCTTTGCTTCCTGTTACGGCTATGATTCTGTTTTCTGAGAGCTGAAGAAAGATGGATATGTCTGTTTCTATGCGACGGGCTAATTTTAAAAAAGGAGACCCTGCAGGAACCGCTGGATTCTTAATGACCATATCAGCACTGGAAAAATCGATTTCTCTGTGTTCTCCCAGAACAAAACGGATATTTAAATCTGATAATTTATCCACAGAAGACTGAAGTATTTCAGGGGCTCCCAGATCTGTTACAGTGACTTCTGCACCAGCTTTGGCAAAAAAACGAGCTGAAGCAATTCCTCCGCCATGAAGTCCCAGGCCCATAATCGTCACTTTTTGCCCTTTTAATGTCTCTATTTTCATGAAAATACTAACTCCAAACCGAAAAACCGGTAGTTTATAATAAAAAATTAGCCACTTCTTTGCAAGAAGCCTGTAATAAGGATAAAATTGTAATATGAAAAAGTATATTTTTAGCACATTCGCAATTTTTATTTTCCTATTGACCTCCAGTCCATATTTATTCTGTCAAAGTGGTACAGCTGTTATTGTGTATGCGGAAGGTGACGGCTTCTCTCTTGTCAGAGAAGGGCGCACTAGTTTTTATGAAGTGGATTATGATGATATCCTCGGCATGCTGATTTATCCCGGAGACACTATTCTGACAGAAGAGGATACTTTTCTGGAAATGCAGGTGACATCAAATGCCAGCTTAATTAAAATTGCAGAAAACACGACTTTTTCTTTTGAAAGCATTGGTAATTTCGGGGGAGGAACCCTCAATGTCGCCTATGGAAGGATTCGGGCAAAAATTAATAAACTGACAAATGATGATAAATTTGAAGTATCCGGATCCGGTACTGTCGCCGGAGTTCGCGGTACGGATTTCGGATATGATTTAACATATGGAGATGATTTGTCCCTTAGTGAAAGCAATGAAGTGATTACCACAGTGTACTGTTTTGAAGGTTCTGTGAAAGTAGCACAGGAAAACACCGAGACCAAAGAGATCAAAGAGATTCTGATCAATGCCGACCAGATGGTTGTAACCTCTTCAGAAAAGGAAGAAGCTCCGCTAATTGTTTATGAAATAGAAGAAGAGATTGATCAGTTCTGGGAGGAAAACAGATTTGTATATGAAATGGCCGAGGACTCTGTCCTTGTCGTTTCTGAAGAATATGATTCTGACGATTACTATTCAGCGAAGATATTCGGTTATAAAAGACGTATGACAAATACGGGTAATGCCTTGTCCTTTGCCGGACTATTACTGGCTGGAGGTGGAGTGGCTGCTTACCAGCTAATGGACGATAAGAGTGTGGGTGTCGGGTTGATGACTGTAGGTGGTGTTTCGTTTATAGCCGGTACGATTTTTCTCCTACAGAGTGCAAAACTTCCCGACCCTCCTGAAGGGTGGGTTGCCCCTCCTGTGGCAGTGGAAGAAACCGAAGAGTAGAGACGTCCTATATGAACTGACCCCCAAATGTTGGAGAACATTTGGGGGTCAGTTCAATAAGGCGTCTCTACGTGGGGCGTCAAATTTCCAGTAGTTCCGTGAATCCCTTCAGAGCCTCATCCAGATCATCTCCACCGGCCAGTACCTGTTTAGCCAGCAATTTACCAAGCTGAACGCCTTCCTGATCGAAGGAGTTAACATTCCAGGTGAAACCCTGGAAAAGGACTTTGTTCTCAAAGTGAGCTAACAGAGCTCCCAGAGTTCTGGCTGTCAGCTGAGTCCCGTATATGAGAGACGATGGCCTTTGCCCCGGGAAATTTTTATTCTTGTTTTCATCTTCTTTTCCCTTGGCAAAAGCAACGATCTGAGCAACAAGATTGGCTTTCAGTTTCTGCTGGCTATCGGAACCTTCATACTCCAGATCAAAGGGAATTTGTGAATCTTTAAATCCTATGAACTGAAGGGGGATAATATCTGTTCCCTGGTGAAGCAGCTGATAGAAGGAATGCTGTCCGTTTGTTCCGGGTTCCCCGAAAATGACAGGTCCTGTCGAGTAGTTTACAGTTTTACCAGTTCTGTTTACACTTTTTCCGTTACTCTCCATATCCATCTGCTGAAGATGGGCTGGAAAGCGGTTTAAAGCCTGGGAATAGGGAAGAACCGCAGTCTGCCCGTAATTCATAATATTTCTTTCATATACTCCGATCAGAGCATCGAGCATGGCGGCATTTTTTCTTATGTCCTTCTCCATAGCGGCTCTGTCGGCATCGTTGGCTCCTGCCAGGAACTGATCAAAGACTTCACTACCCAATGCCAGAGATAGAACAGCTCCACCTACAGCACTTGTAGATGAATATCGTCCACCTATGAAATCGTCCATGTAGAAAGAATCGAGATACTCATCTGATCCGGCTAGGGGACTTGTCTCACTAGTTACAGCAATCATATGCAATGCGGGATTAAATCCTTTTATATGGGCCTTTTTTGTTTTTTCAAGAACAAAATTTTTGTTGGCCAGTGTTTCCTGAGTTGTTCCGCTTTTTGAGACGAGGATGAAAAGAGATGTCTCCATATTGATTTTCCCGAGTACCGCATTCGCATCATCGGGATCCACATTTGATATAAAATACGCATCCATTTTGGTTTCATAGATGTTTTCCAGCGCAAGATACATAGCTCTGGGACCGAGATCGGAGCCTCCGATTCCTATTTGAACAACTGTATCAAATTTCTTTCCTGTTGATCCTTTGATTTCTCCACTGTGTATCTGTGCTGAAAACTCTCTTATTCTATTCTGCTGGTCCACATAGAAATCTCTCAGATTTTTATTTTCAAAAATAACATCACTGCCGAGTTGGCCTCTGGTCAGATGATGAAGAACTTTTCGGTTCTCACCCGTGTTGATAAACTCACCATTTAAAACTTCCCTATATTTTGAAGAAAGCTGCTGTTCATCGGCTATTTTCTGTAAAACATCTATTATGTTTTCATTAACAGCTTTTGCTGCATAATTGTAGATAAGACCACCACCGACCGGTACAGAGTAATTTCTGATCCTTTCTCTGGTCAGGACATCTTTCAGTATAACTTCTTCCGTTTGTTCTTTCAGTTCTTTGTATGAGGAAAGAGTGTCAAGATTTTTATATTTTATAGACATTTCTATAACTCCTTAGTTCGCTTAGACGAGCAGTAAACTTGATTACGACCCCTATGGCAATCGGTCGTCTGTATATTCTACAGAAGTTTCTCTCCTCTGAATCTTATTAAAAGTTCAGGGCTTGATCAATAGAGCTTTTACTTTTTAGAAATGTTATTCATTCAACATGCGGTTTATTTCAATAAATTCTTTCTCCGTACCATCAAAATCATAAGTTGATTTTATGTCGTGCATGGGAATTACCTTGAATTTCCCTTTAAAAAAAGCGCTGCATATAGCTTCACATTGTGTGATGGCGAGGTTTTTTTTAACAAAATAGCGGTTGTAGATTCTGGGAAATCCCACTTCCCGGCAGACTCTGAAAATTCTCAATTGCGTTTTGGGATTAATAGCTTTTCTAAGACTGTAGATAACATTTACCATATTGACATCTAATTTATAGGGGTTGGCCAATATCAGAGAAGACAGTCGGAATCCGTTACGGCCGAAGCGGTCCTTTTTTTCAGGGATGAATGTCTCCGTATCATTTATCAGTAAAAGAGGAGGTCTTCCCAGTATGTCTTTTATCGGATTGGTATAGATTGCCGGAAGAAAAATGGCCATAGTATCCAGCATGGGTTTACAATGTGCAACA
>JAEINM010000076.1 GCA_016342385.1 Spirochaetaceae bacterium
AAAATGAGATTTTTATCCCGTGTTAATGGTCCTATAATCATCAGTCTTTTTCCAATTTCACATTAATCCATCTTTTACTTAAATATCCGCCATGGAGTATAAGAGAGTGGAAAATTTGATAAAGTCCGAAGCCCAGCCAGACTAAAGTGTAATTTCCGGGGAAGAGGAGGTTCATGAGGAAGGAAAAACCGATTATGAATACCCAGTTAGTCATAAGTTCACTATATAGCACAAATTTAGCCCATCCATTATTCCCGAAGATCATTTCAAAAGAAAAGCCTATAATTTCAGCCAGGTAGAAAAATGAGAAGAAACGCAGGGCTTCCGCCATCGTGGCCAGTGTCTCCCGATTGCTGCTAAAGGCTTTGGCCAGTGTTTCAGGCATAAAAAAGAAGAAGCAGAAAGCCAGCAGGCCGATTACAAGACCAAGCTGATAGTTTGTCCGCACCACCTTGCGGGCTTTCTGATAATCTCCTGCCCCCAGGGCATTTCCGACAAGGATCGCTCCGGCATGGGCAAAGCCACCGACAATCGTTTTATTAATTCGAAAGGCACTAAAGGCTACATGAATCGCGGCCAGATACATGGCCCCCTGATTTTCAACCATTGATTCATAGAGTAAAAGAATAATAAAAAACATTGAATTCTGAAGCCCCAAAGGAAATGCCAGGCGTATTATATTTTTCATGAGGGAAACTTGTATTTTTTTGAATCTGAGAGCTCTGTACTTATAAATAGACCTGTCTGTTAAAAAAACAAGGAGCATATAACCCAGGCTGACAACCTGACTGATTACCGTTCCCCAGGCGGCACCTTCAATTCCCAATGCAGGAAATCCCATTTTTCCGAAAATGAAGAAATAGTTCAGTAGGATATTCAGGCCATTAGAGAGAACACTTGCAAACATGACATATCTGGTTTTATGGATAGAGCTGAAAAACCGCTGTAAAACCATGGTAAAGCCAAAGGGAATAAAAGCCCAGCGCATGATGTTGATATATTGCAGTGCCAGATCTGCCACATGGGTATCACTTATGAGAAAGGGGATAATAAAATAAGCCGAGAACGATCCGATTATTGCCACAAAAGCGACGAGAAGGGCTGTAAAAAGGCCATTGTCCAGCACTTCTCCTATGTGATGAAAAGAGCGGTTCTCTTTAATGCTCTCTTCACCCTCGCGTCGGGTAGTAATAGCCTGAACGCCATTTCCTAAAGGCCAGAGAAAAGTATTGAAGATCCAGATAAACATACCCGCAACGGCTATAGCCGCCAGTTCCTGACTGCCCTCTTTAAAGTGACCGAGCATCATCGAATCGGTCACTGTATGAAAATAATGGCTCAGTCTGCCGGCCAGAAGGGGGAACCCCAGTATTAATATCGTTTTCAGCTCCGAATTTTTCTTCATATATACTTTTTAACCTGCAAAGGAATATGTAACAAGAGGGAGGGACAAATAATTATAGAGCCGGGAGCTCTTCTATGAGAAGATAAGGGAAAATATAATCTGACCGGGTTCATATCTTATGATTTTCTGATATAATACAAGTTTGTAATTTTGTGATTTTTAATGTTGGAGTAAATATGGCTATGAATAAAAATAATTCTGAAGAAAAGGAAGAGAGTTTCGCAACACTCTTTGAAAATAGTTTTACTGAGATGAATGTTAAAATGGAACCCGGACAATTAATTGAAACGACAATCGTATCAATTTCAGGGGACTGTATTTTCCTTGAATTGAGCGGTAAGAGTGAAGGCCAGCTCGATAAAGCGGAGATGACTGATAAAGATGGGAACCTCACTGTTAAAGAGGGAGATAAAATCAAGGTCTATTTCCTTTCTTCCCAAAATGGAGAGATGCATTTCACCACTCGGATTAGCGGGGATAAAGCCGGTAAAGCTGTTCTGGAAAATGCCTTTGAGAATGGAATTCCTGTTGAAGGGGTTGTTGAAAAAGAAATTAAAGGCGGATTTGAAATTAAGATTGGCGATACCCGTGCCTTCTGCCCTTATTCCCAGATGGGAGAAAAAAGAATTGAGAATCCTGAAGATTATATAGGAAAACATCTCACTTTTAAAATAATTGAGCACAATGAAAAAGGGCGCAATATTCTCGTCTCAAACAGAGCCATATTGGAAGAAGAGAAAAAGAAAAAAATTGAAGTCCTGAAAAAAACATTGCAGGAAAATATGGTTGTTAAAGGCACCATAAAACTTGTTCAGGATTTTGGTGCTTTTGTTGATATAGATGGAGTACAAGCTCTGCTTCCCATTTCGGAAATTAGCAGAAGCCGCGTGGCTGATATTCATAAAGTCCTTTCCCTCGGGCAGGAAATTGAGGCTTCTATTATTAAACTTGACTGGAAAAATGAGCGAATCACACTGAGTATGAAGGCCCTGCTTTCCGATCCCTGGGATACTGCCGGGACAAAATATAAAAGTGGTTCAAAGCATAAGGGTAAAGTCGCGCGAATTACCAATTTTGGAGCTTTTGTTTCTCTGGAGCCGGGGTTGGATGGGCTTATTCACATCTCTGACTTAAAAAGTGATCCCAGAGATAATAATCCGGGAGATATTTTAAAGACGGGGCAAAGTATTACTGTTCAGATAAACAGTATTGATAGAGGGAAAAAAAGAATATCTTTGAGCCCGGTTTCTTCTGCTCTTGAAGATGAAGAATCTAAAAAGTACATGGAACCAGAATCTGAGACATATAATCCCTTTGCCGAACTGTTAAAAGAGAAAGTAGAAAAACCGAAAAAGAAATAATATATTTAATGGATTAGTAAAAACAAGGGACTATTGCAACAGCCCCTTGTTTTTTTTGACTTATCAGCGAAATTCGATGGCTTCAGCATTTCTCTTCTTTATTTCTTAACTCTTTTGAGCGGGCATAACAATGGTGGCCTGGAAAGTAAAATTGTTGAAAATATAGCTGTCCTTCAGACCTATATAGAGTGTATTGCCTCTGACAAAGGTATTCAGATAGGGCGATATATTATTGTCACATTTTATAGTAACCGAGTATTCCTTTCCTTCTTTTATAGTTACATCACAAGTGGAAACGGCATCAACAGAAGAAAAATCCCTGTAGGGGAATTCATCGGTTTTAATTTCGCCTGAACCCTCAATATTAATCAGGGAACAAGCGGAGATGATGAAAATAATATATAAAAGTACAATAGAGAATAATAATCTCTTCATATACAATTAAACACGGCAGCTGGAAATAATGTTACAATTTTTTTTAGAACAGGTTCAAATGTCAATCAACAGGTATTCTAATATTAAAAACTACACCATTTCCCCTTAGGCTGCTGCATTCGATTGTTCCTCCCAGAATCTGTGTAACAATATTGTATACAATATGAAGGCCCAGGCCCGGGCCTCCTTTTGTTCTGTTTGTTGTAAAAAAGGGATCAAATATTTTATCTATAATCTCTTTTTTTATCCCTTTCCCATTATCAGAGTATGTAATTCGTAAATCAAAATTCTCTTTTTCTACTTTAATCAATATTTTTTTCTCCTTTTCATTATCAAATCCATGAATCAGGGAATTGGATAATAAATTGGAAAATATAGTATAGAATTCTACGGGATATGAATTGATTTCAATTCCCTCATGGCAAACAATTTCAAGTTTGCTGTTTATTTTATGAAGAATATCATAACTACTTAAGGCGAATTCTTTTAAAAACTGAGAGATGTTAATCACTTTCCTTTCTATTGATGTTTTATCTACGGATATCTCTTTAAATTTTGAAACAAGATTAGAGGCCTTTTCAATATTAGTATTTATCAGATTTGTAGATTCTTGGCAACAATTAAAGAAATTCTCAAAATCGCTCTGTTTTAATTGTTTATTCTTGAACAGGGTCTGGATTGATTCTAGTTCGCCGGCTAAATATGAACTCGCCGTTGTACAGACTCCCAGAGGCGTATTCATTTCATGAGCAATTCCCGAGACCAGTGTTCCCAGAGCAGCCATTTTTTGTGATTCTACCAGCTTCTCCTGTGTCTTTTTTAAATTTTCTATAGTTTTTGTTAATTCTTTTTCTGCAATTTCCCTTTTTTTAAGCTGCCACGATCCACCCAATGCGCTGCTGAGTTGTCCTCTTATACTTTCATATATAAAACCGTACTCTGAATTATCTTCCAGGATTATATATCCAAAATAGTCATTTTTAAAAAATAGTGGTTTTACAATATTGTATTTTGTAGCAGAGAAAAGATCTCCCGGGAGCAGATCATTTGAATTAAATAAAAAATCCTCTTTTATTTCAATGGGTTTATTATCATTTATGGCAAGCATTAATTTTGACTTTTTTGATGGCCTGTTTCCGACTTTTTCATAAAAACACAAATAAATTGTTTTAATCTTTGCGGCTGAAACGGCTTTTTGAATCAGGGGAATCAGCTCCTGAATATCGAATGTAGTCACAAGCTCCCGTGCCATTCTATTCATCGAAGAAAAATATTCTCTCTCTTGAAAGTTTTTGAAATTATTCGTTCTCTTTATTAATTCTCCAATTATGGGCATAGCTCTTTGCATAATACTTTCAGCTCTCGGTATTAACCTGGGATCCTGATAATAATTTATTATATTCTTATGAAATATAGACATTAAAATTTGCCAGTTAAGCAGATAATCCTCGGAAAAATCCTGGTCAGATAATAGTAAATCCAGATATCTAATAAATTTACCAGGACTATCGATATTATTTAGATCATCTATAAAGAAATTAATTAATTTTATTCCGGTTTTATTGAAAACATCATGTATCCCGGAAGTACTATCAACAGATAGGTGCAGTTCTAATCTTATGTTGGAAAATACTTGTGTTATTTCTGTTTCAGAAAAATCTGATACCAGTTTTTTCTCCACTCTTAGAGAATCAATATCAACTATTGGCTGGTTGAAACATCCACAGGATTTTCTTATAATAAATTGTGTAGGGATAATAATATCATCACATATGGTTTTACCATTGATAATTGAAATTATAGTTTCAATCGCTTTTTGGGCTTGTAATTCAAATGGTTGTGTTATTGTCGATAAAGGGGGATACAAATCTGAACATATTTCCAGGTTATCAAATCCGGTTATGGCAATCTGGTCAGGTATTTTGATTCCCCTGCCTTCTAGCGCTGCATAAACACCGATTGCCATTTCATCATTTGCGCAGACAATGGCATCTATTTTAATATTTTTCTCATCTAAAATTCGGTTCACTTCACTTTGGCCGTTTTTCCTTGTAAAGTCACCCTTTAGGATCAGTTCTGGGTCAAATTCTATATTATTATCCTTTAGAGTTTCTAAATACGCCTTATACCTTTCATCTGCTTCTTGCTGACCGTCGGGGCCTTTTAAAAAGGCAATGCGTTTATACCCATGTTCAATTATCAAATGTGATACACAGTCTTTGATTCCCTTTTTATTATCAATCAGAATGGAAGGAATATTATTGATTTTTATAGATAAACTAATCTTCGGGATGTTTAAAAATCTATGGAGAAAGTTTTTATATTCATCCAAACTGACATAATTGGCCAGAACTCCCGAAACAAGAATAAGACCATCAAATAAGAGGGGATTTATCTGGTCATAAATAGCATTGTGTTTTATTTCTGATCCATGAGGACTCTTTAATGATTGCCCAACAAAAAAAGTAATATGTATATTATTATTTACAGCATTTTTTTTTAATGATTTCCATATCAATTCATCATATCTGAATGTAATGCCGCTTGTCAGAATTGCTATTCGCAGATTTTTGCTGGTAATGTCCTTTTCCAAAAAGAAGCCTCTCCCTCATTATTTTTTATTTCTAATCAACAGGTATTTTTATATTAAAAGTCACACCATTTCCGGGCAGGCTCCTGCATTCAATGGTACCTTCAAGTATTTGTGTAACAATATTATATACAATAAAAAGGCCCAGTCCCGGTCTTCCATTTGCTCTGTTTGTTGTAAAAAAAGGATCAAAGATTCTGTCTATAATCTCTTTTTCTATCCCCTTGCCATTATCAGTGTATGTTATTAATACGTTATGGTTCTTTTTTTCTGTACTTATTTTAATGATATTACCTGTTTTGTGACTAAATCCGTGAATAATGGAATTGGTAAAGAGGTTTGAAAAGATAATTTGTAACTCTTCAGGATAAGAATAGATCTCGATTTCCTCATCACATTGTATATCCAGCCTGATTTTGTTCTCTAATAAATAAGAAAAACCAGAAGGGAGATCTTTTAAGAAAAGAGTCATATTGACAGGAATCTTTCTCATAGATGATTTTTCTGAAGATATTTCTTTAAACCTTGATATTAAGCTGGAGGTTTTTTTTAGATTTTCCTGAATCATATTTGAAAATTCTTTGTAATCATCTATAAACTCAAGTAAATCTTTCTGTTTTAGTTGCTTATTGCTGTAAAGATTTATAACTGATTCTATTTTTTTAGAAATATGTGAGCTTTCTGTTGTACATTCTTCCAGAGGCTCATTCATTTCATGGGCAATACCAGAAACGAGTAATCCCAGAGCAGACATCTTTTTTGATTCAACGAGTTTCTCCTCTGTTTTTTTCAGATTCTCAATAGTCTCTTTCAATTCTTTTTCTACGACTTTTCTTTTCTGAAACTGCCATGATCCTGCAATTGCACTGCTGATCTGACTTCTGATTGTTTCATAAATAGAACCTATACTGGCATTGTCTTCGACGATGATGTATCCAAAATGATCATTCTTAAAAAAAAGAGGTTGAATGATAAAAATCTTATGGTTTGTTCCTGAAAAAAGATCTCCCGGAAGTAAATCCTCTGTGTTAAATAACACATCATTATCCATAGTAATCTGACTATTTTCATTTATGGCGAGCATCATTTTTGCTCTTTTCATTGGTTTACTTCCGATTTTTTCATAAAAACATAAATAGGCATTTTTTATTTGTGCCAATGAGACTGTTTTTTGAATAAGGGGAAGAAGTTCATCCATATCGAATGTAGAGACAAGTTCACGGCTCACAACTTTGTTTAAAAAATAATATTCCCACTTCTGAAAGTTTTTATAATTATTGTTTCTGTTTATTAGTTCACTAGTCAGGGCCATTGCTTTTTGAAAAATGTTTTCAGATCTTGGTATAATTTTTAAATCTTTATAATACCTGATTATATTCCTATGGAATATTGACAGCAGGTTTTGCCAGTTGTAGAGATAATCATCTGAAAGCAGGGGATTGGATAAAAGTGAATCCAGATAGGCAATAAATCCATCGTGATTGTCTGGGCTTTTCAGATTTTCTAAAAAATGCTTTATTAATTCCATTCCAATAGAATTAAAATTAATGCTGATTTCAGATGAGATGTTTCTTGATTGAAGTATATCTGATCTGACGGATGAAAAAATATCTGTAATTGTTCTATTGGAGTACAGAGGTGTAAGTTTTTTTTCTATTATAACCGAATCAATATCCTGAATCGGCTGATTAAAACATCCGCAGGATTTTCTAATAACCAGTTCTGTGGAAAGAATTGTCTCCTCAGCAGTGCTTTCCCCTTCAATTTGAGAGATGAGTGTTTCAAAAAGTCTTTGAGCCTGGAGCTCATAAGGCTGTTTCACTGTGGTTAACGGGGGATACAAATCCGAAGAAATGGCAATATTATCAAATCCTGTTAATGCTATCTGATCAGGAATTCTAATTCCCCTGGTTTGTAAGCAATCATAAACACCAAGGGCCATCTCGTCATTGGCGCAGACTATAGCTTCAATTTTTACATTATTATCTAATAGTCTGCTGACTTCTCTTACGCTGCTGTCTTTTGTAAAGTCACCTTGTAGAATCAGTTCCGGATCAATGTGAAGATTATTCTCTTTGAGAACTTCTGCATAGGCCTCATATCTTTCCTCAGCTTCCCGCTGACCGTTAGGGCCTTTTAAAAAAGCAATGCGTTTATATCCATGTTCAATAACAAGATGTGATACACAGTCTTTTATCCCGCGTTTATTATCTATGAGGATCGAGGGGATATTCTTGAGTTTTAAAGATAAGCTGACCTTGGGGATTCTGCCAAATCGAGTTAAAAATTTCTGATATTTTTCAAGATCTATCCATTTGGCAATAACCCCGGAAAGGAGTATCAGGCCATCAAATAAACGGGGATTAATCTGGTCATATATCACATTCTGCTGCCATTCATTACTCTGGGGGCTTTCTATCGCGCTGCCGACGAAAAAGGACAGATTTATATGATGTTTTTCTGCATAGTGTTTTAAAGATTTCCAGACTAATTCAGGATACCCTGTTTCCACTTCACATACGAGTATCGCGATCCGTAGAATCCTTTTCTTATTCTCAGCCAAAAAATCCCCTTTACCGTTAAGTTTTATCTATGATTAATGATATAGTATCAATTGGTATTGTTATATAAAAAGACACTCCTGATTCGGCTTGACTGTTGAATTTGATCGTTCCGCCCAGAATCTGTGTTATAGAATTATATACGAGGTGAAGGCCCAGACCCGGCCCCCCCGTCGTCCTCTTGGTTGTAAAAAAAGGATCGAATATTTTATTAATATTCTCTTTTTTTACACCCTTACCATTATCTGAGTAAGTCATTATCAGATTTGTTTCGCATATTTTTGCTGTTATTAATATTTTTTTGTCCGTTTCATTTTCAAATCCATGAATAATAGAATTGGATAATAAGTTAGAAAATATCATACGGAATTCTTCGGGGTAAGAAATAATCCGGATATCCTCATCGCATTGAATTTCAAGGCTGTTATTTTTTTCATTTAAAACTTGAGAATATTTTTCGGTCATATTGTTCAATAAATGGAAAACATTGACAGATCTCTTTTTTTTAAGTGATTTTTCCGTCGAAATCTCTTTAAATTTATCAATAAGATCTGTTGCTTTTTTAAGGTTATCACAAATTAATCGATTTGATTGTTTTAAGGAAAGAAAAAAACGATCGAGATCACTCTGTTTTAATTGTTTCTCATTATTCAGATCTATAATCGAATCCATTTCCCGGGAAATGAATGAATCTGCTGTAATACATATTCCCAGGGGGGTATTCATTTCATGAGCAATCCCGGCAACGACTGTTCCAAGAGCCGCCATCTTTTGTGATTCAGCAAGTTCACCCTGTGTTTTCTGTAAATGCTTTATTGTTTCATGCAATTCTATCTCTGCCATTTTTCTTTTTTTCAACTGCCAGGAGCCCGCAAGAGCACTGCTGATCTGGCTTCTGATGCTTTCATAAATAAATCCATAATCGGAATTATCTTCGAGGATAATATAACCGAAATAGTCATTTTTAAAGAAAAGAGGTTTAACAATGCTGTGTTTTAATAAGGAAAAAAGATTTTCCGGAAGAAGGAGATTCGAATTAAATAATGTATCATTTTCAACTGTAATATTCAGATTCCCATTTATGGCGAGAATCAATTTTGATTTTCTTGAAGGCTTGTGATCGACTTTTTCGTAAAAACATATATAGGCATTTTTAATCTGAGCCACTTCAACGGTCTGTTGAATCAGAGGAAGGAGTTCTTCTATGGTGAAAGTTGTCACCAGTTCACGGGTAACTATGTTGTTTAAAAAAGAGTATTCCCACTCCTGAAAGTTCTGATAATTGGTCATTCTGATTATTAGATCGCCAATCAATGCCATCGCTTTGTTAAAAAGATCTTCTGATCTCGGGATTATGCTGGAATCCTGATAAAACCGGAGTATTTCTTTGTGCAGAATGGACAGCAGAGTTTCCCAGTCCAGTAGATACTCTTCTGAAAAACCCGGATGGGAGAGAAGAATATCCAGATATTTTATGAACTCACTAGGTTTACCTCCTTTTTGAAGATCACAGATGAAAAGGCTTATAAGTTCCTCTCCGAATCTGTTAAAAGAGGATTGTATTTCCGAAGTCCTATCAACCGTTCTAGTCAGCTCGGATTTTATTTTTGAATATAGTTCCGGAATTTCAATATCAGTTATCTGAGACCTTTTTTCTGTATCTATCGCGGTTGAATCAATGTCCTTTATTAGCTGGTTGAAGCATCCGCAGGATCTCCTTATTACAAGCTGTGTGGGGATTCGCATTTCCTGAAGGGTTTTCTCTTTATTAATTATTGAGAGAAGAGTTTCAAATGCCTTTTGTGCCTGAATATCAAAGGGGTGCTTTATTGTTGTCAGCGGGGGGTATAAATTTGAAGATATAAGCAGATTATCAAAACCTGTTACAGCTATCTCGTGGGGGATCTTTATCCCTCTGTTTTCGAATATTTCATATACTCCTAGAGCCATTTCATCATTTGCACAGACAATGGCATCGATTTTTCTATTTTCACTTTCAAGTAGTTTTTTCACTTCTCTAAGGCTACTCTCTTTCGAAAAGTCACAGGGTAATACCAGTTTCGGATCGCATTCTATATTGTTCTCACCAAGAACTTCTAAATAAGCCTCGTATCTTTCATCTGCTTCCTGCTGACCGGAAGGTCCTTTTAAAAAAGCAATATGTTTATAACCGTGATCAATAATCAGGTGTGACACACAGTCTCTGATTCCGCTTTTATTATCTATAAGAATTGAGGGAATATTGTTAATTTTAATAGATAAGCTGACTATGGGAATCTTTCCCAAGCTTTCTATAAATGTTGTGTATTCATCCAAACTAATAAAATTGGCCAGTACACCAGAAACCATTATCAGTCCGTCAAATAGCGCGGGGTTGATCTGGTCATAGATAACATTGTGTCCACTTTCTGAGCCATAGGGACTCTTCAGCGCATTTCCGACAAAAAAAGTGATATTAATCTGATTCATTTCTGCAAATTTCTTTAGGGACTTCCACACTAGTTCAGGGTATTTGTTTTCCATATCTATTGTCAGAATTCCAATATGCAGGTTATTATTACGAATTTTGTTTGACAAAAATAAGACCTCTTCATTATATAGTTTGACTCTAAGAATTCCCTACGTCAATAAAAACGCTTTACAATCTCTTATTCTTACAGTACCAATTATTATATGTTTAAACGTCGAATAATTTCCGAAGGTCATCTGATTGACTCGGGTATAATGTCAAAAATACTAAATCTGATTATTGATGAAAAAGCAGATTATCAGATCATTCATTTTGATATAGGTAAGAAACAAGATGAAATCTCCCAACTGGAACTGCAGCTGAATTGTGAATCGGAAGAAAAACTGAATGTGGTAATGGAGAAACTGGTTCTCCTGGGAGCCTGGGAGAAAGGGGCGATAGAATCAGTTTTTAAGACTTCAGATAAAGACGGATGTGTTCCCTCTGATTTCTATTCCACTTCCAATCATAGAACAGAGATATTCCTGGATCAGAAATGGCAGAAGGTTTCCCGGCAGAGAATGGATGCCATGATCGCACTGAGAAACCATGGTCCGGAATGTATAAAGCTGAGAGATGTTAAAAAGGGTGACAAAATTCTCTGCGGAAGTGAATCGGTCAGAGTCTTCCCTCCCGATGCGGAGAGACAGTCAGAAGGATTCGGTTTTATGACCAATGATGTCTCCTCGGAAAGAAGTGATAATATTGCTGTTCTGAAAGTGGCCAGTGCTTTACGCGAAATAAAAGACAATGGACAAAAAGCTGTTGTTGTAGCCGGTCCCGTTGTTGTTCACACCGGGGGAGCCGGGGCTCTTGCCGCACTAATCCGGGAGGGGTATATCCATGGGCTTTTAGGCGGAAATGCCATCGCTGTGCATGATCTGGAATCAGAATTTTACGGCACATCTCTCGGTGTGGATATGAAGACGGGGAAACCGACTCACGGCGGCCATTTTCATCATATGAGAGCGATAAACAAAATCAATTCACTCGGTTCAATAAAGGGAGCCATCAGTAAGGGTGAACTTACTTCGGGGTTGATGTACGAAGTCATTAAATCGGGAATCCCCTATTGTCTGGCGGGTTCCATTAGAGATGACGGCCCGCTGCCGGAAACTATGATGGATATGATTGAAGCGCAGAAGCAGTATGGAGACATTATAAAAGGCACTGACATGCTGATTATGCTCTCCACCATGCTTCACTCGATCGGTGCCGGCAATATGACCCCTTCCTGGGTAAAGACTATATGCATAGATATAAATCCCGCCGTTGTGACAAAACTCTCAGACCGGGGAACAGGTCAGGCTGTGGGAATCGTCAGTGATGTGGGACTGTTTTTGCGGGCAGTTGCCGGTGAACTGAACCTGGATTTCACTTAGTTACAGTCTTAAAGAACTGCTTGTAGATCTTTTTTTAA
>JAEINM010000077.1 GCA_016342385.1 Spirochaetaceae bacterium
AAGAACTGCACTTTAAACAGCATAAATGCCTGACGTGCTCTGAGAGATTAGTACTTTTCGGCCAAGAATGTCAACCGGTATTCCCAAAAAACTCAAAGAACTTTTTAAAAGATTTAATCCATTTAGCGATGATCACTTATTTGACTAAGATTTCATTAGAATTGCCTTTAAAGTACGAGAGCAAAACTAACAAATCATGAACAAACTGTCAATTGTATTTTAGGAATTATTTTAATTATTATCATTTTGAAAACGAAGAGTTCCGTCTCTCAATAAACGGGCATGAAATGAAGAGTAGACTGTCTCTTTGATCGGTAGGTTCTCATGTATACGGATTTCTGCAAAGGGCAGAGTAAAAGCATCTAAAGCCATATCATTCTTTTGAACAAAAGCACCGGGATCATCTTCTTCTGACATAAATCCCAGAAATTGAATATAATGCGGATTTTCAAGAAAAAACAGATATTCCGGAAAGTCCAGAACCAAAAAAACAGGAGAATCCTGTTCTTCTCCCAGGGAGCGGAATTCTATTTCATTATCAAATCCCTGTATTTCCACTTCTTTTTCAAAATCCTTGACACTCAGAACTTTTATTATAAATGAGCTTCCATTATCAAAAGGGGTAAAATCAGATAATAGTAAATGAAAATATAGAAAAAGGCCCAATAAAAGAAACAGTACTACCGGTAGAGTAAATGTTCTAATAAAATAAAAAGATACTGTTGAGAGTAGAAAAACAGCCAGATAGAATAGAAAAGAATTAAGAAAAGTAATTTCAGCAGTCTCGGCGACAATTAAACCACTAAAGAGTATAGCGACCGAAACTATCATTTGAATTAAACAGGTAATAGAAGAGATATCCCAAACTAACGCCCTATTGCTTTGTTTCAATGTATTTATTAATACAACCATGGCGGAACCGGCTGCCATAGCTGAAAAAAATAAATAACTATATACATTAAATATCATAAATAGTCTTGTATTTGTCTTCCAGATATTCCATTTACAACACCTTCAGACATATAAGTTTGATACTAGTATAGGACCGCAATTCTATGAGAGAGAAAATATGCGTCATGATCCATCTTTTTATTTTATCAATATCATTCACTAGAACCTCTTTTCATCCAAATCTTTATACATGTAGGGAAGGTTGCACCCCTCCCCTACTATGATCCGTCACTACTTATGGCAGTTCTTTTGATTCAATTTTATCGAGAATCATCTGAAGAGCATCACTCATTGGCATACCATTCTTCTGTTCTCCTGTTCTAACCCTGATGCTCACGGCATTGTCATTCATTTCATTTTCACCAAGGACTATCATATAGGGTATTTTCTGATTCTGTGCATTTCTGATTTTGGCATTCATACGCTCATCTGAAAAGTCAGATTCCACTTTTATTCCCGCCGCTTTGAATGATTTCTCTACAGTTTTTGCATATTCATCAAATTTGGCGGAAACTGGAATAATCATAGCCTGTACAGGGCTTAACCACACAGGAAAAGCCCCTCCGAAGTTTTCTACCAGGACACCAAAGAATCTTTCAATAGATCCCAGAAGGGCTCTGTGAATCATAAATGGGCGTTTTTCTTTGCCATCTTTATCGACAAAAACCATATCGAAGCGTTCAGAAAGGTTAAAGTCGAACTGGACTGTAGACAGCTGCCATTCGCGACCCATAGTGTCTTTTACTTTCAGGTCTATTTTCGGACCGTAGAAAGCTCCTCCACCTTCATCAACTCCATACTCAAGACCTTCGGTCTCGATCGCTTTTCGTAGAGATTCTGTTGCCAGATCCCAGTCTTTTTTCTCACCGACACTCTTCTCCGGCATAGTTGAGAGATAGGCGCTGATCTCTGTAAATCCGAATGATCTGAGCATAAACAGAGAAAATCGGAGAACTTCCAGAATTTCATCCTCCACCTGATCGGGAGTACAGATAATATGGGCATCATCCTGAGTAAATCCTCTAACCCTCATCAATCCATGAAGAGTACCGGATTTCTCATATCTGTAAACAGTTCCCAGCTCAGCCCACCTGAAAGGGAGTTCTCTGTAGGAATGTTTGGCATTGTTATAGATCATAATATGAAAAGGACAGTTCATCGGTTTGGCATAATAGTCACTTTTATCCATTTCCATGGGCATAAACATGCTGTCATTGTAAAAATCCAGATGTCCTGAAGTTTCCCAGAGCCAGGATTTTCCCACATGAGGAGTAAATACCATTTCATAACCATTTTTATAGTGCTCGTTCCGCCAGAAATCTTCGATAGCAATTCTGATTCTGGCTCCCTTGGGATGCCAGTACACAAGTCCTGGTCCGGCTTCTTCGTGAAGAGAGAATAAATCAAGCTCTTTACCGATTTTTCTGTGGTCCCTTTTCTCCATCTCTTCCAGATGTTCTAGGTGAAGTCTCAATTCTTTGGGGTTGGAAAAAGCTGTTCCGTATATTCTCTGAAGCATGGGACGCTTCTCATCACCCCTCCAGTAGGCACCTGCTGTTTTAAGGAGTTTAAATGATGATGGATTGAGCCTGCTTGTATCCTCCACATGGGGACCGCGGCAGAGATCTTTAAAGTCTCCCATCTGATAAACAGAGATTTCTTCATTTTCCGGTAATTCTTCAATTAATTCCAGTTTGTACGGTTGATCTGCAAAAAGAGTTTTTGCCTCATCTTTAGTGACAACTATTCTCTCGAATCCCTTTTGTGACTTGATAATATCTTTCATGGAATCTTCAATCACTTTCAGATCATCGGGACTGATGGATCGGGGTAGATCAAAATCATAGTAGAATCCATTTTCAATGGCGGGACCGATAGCAATTTTTGCTTCGGGAAACATACGCAGTACTGCTCCCGCCATAACATGAGCCATTGAATGGCGCATTGTTTTCTGTTTTTCTAATTTTTTTGCCTCTTTATCTGACATAAAAACCTCCTGGTACTTTCCAGGGCGAAAAAAAACATTTTATTTTTCACCCCTGAAAACTTAAAAATATAAGTTCACTAAGGACGAAAAACAAAATGTCTTCCGCGTTACCACCTTAATTCACCGCAGCTAGTTTATTCTCTGCAATGCACTCAGCTCTCCTTTAACGCAGGATCTCGGCACAGCTTACTCTATTGTCTCCAACATTTCCGTGTGCAGCTCGGGAGTGGTTTTCACAGGCTCTTATATCAACCATCTTCCAGCCATGGATGGTCTCTCTCTTGATACAGGGGGCTGCTACTCGTCTCCGTTGTAGCTATTATGGATAATATTAACTTCTGTAGATAAAATGTCAAGGGTCACTGCTTTTATGTCTTTCATTTTTCCTCTATACTGTTAGTAATGGAATTAGTAGAAGGAATAACAGAGAATTACCTGATCATGCATATAATACGCAATGATCTGGGAGCAATTGAGAAGGTGATCGATGCCGATGGGAATAAAATAGAGAAACAGATGCTGGCCCATTCGTTTCTGGCATCGGGATGTGATGGAGGATTCACCTACAAAGGCGAGTTTATTGAAATGGATGATTATTATCAGTTTAGAAAAGATAAAGCCGCCCGGCACCAGAGATTTAAATCGAGAAAGCTGCCGAAAATGGTGAAACCGACCCGTTCAAACCATTCGACTGGCTCAGGAACCACAGGTTCGGAAACTGAAAAAGTTAAAAACTGAAAGCTGCATTTATTGAAATACTGAGGGCTTGATACTGGATACCGGCACCTCCGGCTATAGAGCCTTTTGAATTACCTTCATTATCATAAACATAGGTCGAACCTCTTCTTTCAATCAGATATTCACCGGAAAACTTAGTACTCAAACAGAACCATTCACTGAAGGAATATCCGATTTTCACAGTAGTCGAAAGATATTGTCCAAAATAGATGTTATCATAAAAATGGATTCCCCCCGGACCATAATCATCTCTCAACAAATGATGGTCATGATCCCCACCAAAAACAAAGGGGCTGTATATAAATATCCAATCCAGAAATACCCCATCTGGATAATAACCGGCAACTCCAAACCCCATATATAAAATATTTAACAATAATTCATAATCTATGGCATCAGCACCGACTTCAAGACTCCTCCACTCGGGAGGATAAATACTATCGAGGACGCGATCTGACCAATCCCAATATAGTCTTCTATATCCACTCATGGGTGAAAATCTTACATTGCGCTGAGAGAGGAAATCGTAGGAAATATTTACATCCAGCAACAAGGATCTGACAACGTCCACAGAGCTGAGAGACCAATTTGTCCATCCACTACGATCATAATCATCATACACGGGATAGGATTTTCCTGTTAAATTGAGCCAATCAAAATCATTCATATACCCCGATCCGGCATTTATTGATGTCCAGAAACCGATATTGAGATATAATCTGTTCTGTATATTGATAGAAGCTGATAATCCCGCATATACAATTTCTGTAAGGTCCCAGATCAATTCACTTAAATATGTGTCACTTGAATTATCCTTATAAACAATTTCCCTAGCGACTCCGTTTAAAAAACCGATTGAGGGCTCTATAGTAAAACCTATAGAATCAGATTCGGCTATTAATACCCCGTCCATACTCTGTATTGCCTGGAGCTGAAAACTCAAAATAACGAGCCATAATATACTGAATATTTTTGTCTTCAAAGAGAGCCCCTTTTCTTTTTATGAATGAGTTTTAAGCCTATTCTCCACCTCTTCTACAACCCAGTCAGGAGTTGAAGCACCTGCGGTTAGTCCTATTATATCATATCTCTTTAGATCTTCATAAATTTCGGCTGATATCTCCTCTGCTCCAGAAATATGCCAGCATGGAATATGTAATTCTTTCACAGTTAGAAATAATCGCTGAGTGTTGGCGCTATTTTTACCTCCGATAACAATGACAGCATCCACCTTCTCAGCAAGAGAGCGGACTGCTGTCTGCCTATTATTTGTAGCAGAACAAATACTGTTATGTATTTTAATCTGGCCATTTTTCTGAAGTAAGATTCTGCAGACCGAATCAAATTCATTTTCCTTGATGGTAGTCTGGCAGATAACCATAGTTTTAGAGGGAATATTCAGTTCTTCAGCCTCTTGTGGACTTTCAATTATATCAAAGTCTCTGGCATACCCGGCCAACCCCTTAATTTCCCCATGGTTCCTATCACCGACAATAACTATATGGTATCCCTGACTACTGTATTTCTGAACGATTTTATGGGAGGCAATCACTTTCGGACATGTTCCGTCTACAACTTCAACACCTTTATTCTCAAGCTTTTTCCTTTCTTCCGGAGGGATCCCATGTGCCCGGATTACGATTTTCCCCTCATGTACATCATCTACTGACTCAATGGCAGGGATTCCGAGCTTTGTAAATTTATCAACGATCTGCTGGTTATGGATAATAGGTCCCAATGTGGCCGCTTTCTGATCACTATTTCCGTCTGCTATAGCCTGAACAATGGCGACAGCTCGCTCGACTCCCATGCAAAAACCCATTTCATCGGCTCGAATTATTTTTTTCATATCAATTCCTGATTAAAATATAATTTGAATCATTTTTATCTATATCCATTAGAGACAAATCAAATGGATAATCGACAGAGTCAAAAAGGACGATTCTTCTGCTTCTGAATATATAGGTATTCTCAAGAAGAGTCATTATCTTTCCATAGCTCTTATTATCGACTCCTATCCTCGAAACATCATAGGGATTGACCTTTCCCGAAGAGATGGGATAAGAAAAAAAACCATCATAATCAAAGGCTCCGGCCAGCTCAATTCCCTTATATCGGAACTCCTTTACCGTATTTTCCCTTTCTGCCGTAATATCTCCTATTCCAAAAGGAAATGCCAGAGTACTGATATCACTCACCTTAATTCCATACGATTCCATAATATCATAAAATCCTTTAACCTCTTCTATAAACTCGGATTCCTGGAGTTCTTCTGTATAGAGATGATTGGCCGTATGATTGCCGATGTAATAGTTCTTCTCTAGATAATTCAGTTTTGATAATAGGGCAAACATGGATGTATAGGGGGGGCCCGGGTTCCCTCCCCCCCCGGTCTGCCTGAAAGGGATGGCGTCAAAAGTAATGTAAAAAGTAAAATTTCCCCGCCCCTCTTCTCTGGGCAGATGTTTATTTAAAAAATAGACCATAGAATTATGGGAAATAATATATTGTCCATGATCCATAATAAAATTCCCTGTTTTCACATCATTTTCTGTTTTATAATAAAAGACACCGGTTGAACCATCGTCAGAACCCATAACAATAAGCTTTTTCCCATTTACGGCATGGGTATAATCTTCTGAAAAATATTGTTTATCGCTGATAACATGAAACCCATTTACTTGAAGGTAAATCAGTAGATCCTCAAATCGCTCTTTAGTCAATTCGAACTCATTGTTCACACCGAGCTTATGAAAAGATAGAACAGGAATATAACCCTGTCCTTCTTTTGATGCAATATATTGTATGGAACCCTCTGTCCTTATTTTTACCGCTCCCAGTCCAAGAGAGCGGGCAAGAGATAAACCGGGCTCCTGCGTATCATTAACTGTTAAAACCCATTCTCCGGCGCGGGGATTACCATGTGAATCAAAATACAGAGAAAAAACATCATCACCAAAGAAGGGGGAAAATGAAAAAATCACTATAAAAAACAATATATATCTCAGAACACTACCTCTCAAGTAAAAAAAAAGACCGGTAATATTACCGGTCTTTTATTATACATTAATATTTCAGGCTTTGTTAAAATTGATAACTTTGCCTTCATCTTTATTTTTTGACGTTACTGATTTTTTCGAATATTTTGCCCCTATATTATGCCAGCCCAGAAGGATGGATGAAGCAATAAATACAGAAGAGTATGTACCGACTATAACTCCGACAATAAGATTAAGGGCAAAGATTTTAATAGAACCTGTTGCCAGTAAAAAGATTGCCGTAACAGCGATCAATGTAGTAACAGAAGTAATAACGGTTCTGCTTAAAGACTGCGTTACAGAAATATTGATTGTTTCCTCAAAGGATTTGCCTTTCACAAGCTTCGTATTTTCTCTGATTCTGTCAAAAATAACAATTGTATCATTCAGAGAGTAACCAATAATGGTCAACACCGCAGCAATTGTCGCTGTTGAAAACTCTAGCTGCAAAACACCAATGAATCCCAGCAGAAAGAGAACATCGTGGAAGATAGCCGCAATAGCTGAAAAAGCATAATTCAGTTTGAATCTGATCCAGATGTATACAAGTATCAGAGCCAGAGCAAACACTGTAAGGAATATAGTCTGGGAAGTCAGACTTCCGGCAAATCGGGGACCGACAAAATCGGTGGACTGAATTTCAACAGAACCATCTCCAAAAGCTGATTTCAGTTTATTGAGAATATCATCTTTTACGACTCTCTGAAAATTAGCTACCGTTTCATCGACTCCGACTCTCACCATAAAATCGTGATTTTCCACATCTCCAATGGACTGAACCTGAATGGAATCAATCCCGTTCAGAGCTTCTTTTACATCACTTTCAGAAATATCTGAAGAGGACGTAATATGGATCCTCTGGTTTAAACCGGCTTTGAAATCTATACCGAAATTAAAACCACCCTGCAAAAATGTACCTGTCCAGAAAGCGATGATAAGTACAGCAGAAAGGGCAAGCATTACGAATCTCAATTTGGTAAAATTAATAGTTTTTTCCATTATTTAAGCCCCCATCCTATACTTATTTTTTCTTTTTTCAGAACATCTGTTCCAAAGCTGAAAATTGCTTTGGAAACAAATATTGCCGTAAAGAGCGAGCATACTATACCAACGGCCAGAGTCACAGCAAAACCGGCAATCGGTCCTTTTCCTAACTGGGAAAGGAATATAGCTGCGATCAGTGTCGTAATATTGGCATCCATGACTGTCCAGAAGGCTTTTTTGAATCCCGCTTCAACGGCGGCAGCACGGCTTTTGCCGGTTCTCAACTCTTCTCTTATTCTTTCAAAAATAATAACATTGGCATCGACAGCCATACCCACATTGAGGATAAGTCCGGCTATACTAGTCATGGTCAGTGTCATTTTGAAAGATGACAGGATTGCCATAATAAAAACAAGGTTGAGCATAAGAGCAACCGTTGCTACAACCCCGGCACCTTTGTAGTAAATAATCATAAAAATAATAACGGCGATAAATCCATAGATCATAGCCCAGATACCTGTTCTTATAGCATCACTACCAAGAGAAGCTCCTACAGCCTGTTCATTTATGACATTGAGGTTTATAGGCAGAGCAGCCGTTTTCAAAACGACCGAAAGAGTTTGTGCCTCGTCATTATCAAAACCGGTCATTCTTACTGAATTCCTAATCCCTTCAGAGATGTTTGGTGCACCCTCTTTAATCTTATTATCCATAACTATGGCGAGTCTTTTCCCGACATTAGAGTTGGTCAGATCATAAAAGATCTCTCCACCTTCACTATCCATCTCGAAAATGACTTCCGGTTGATTGGTAATAGAATCTCTTCTAACAAGTGCAGATTTAATATGAGTTCCGTCCAGACCGGCCTCTTTTTCAACAGCCAGATAACTGATCAGTTCATCAACTCCATAACGATCTTTTTTGTAAACACCCATAACAGTAACATCTTCGGGTAACAGGGTATTATCGGCAGGTCTGCCGTTTTCAAAGATTTCACCGGGATTATCCCTCAAGATATCCCTTACTGTATTAGAGGCATCATCATTGACAATATGGAATTTGAGAGTCCCTTTTCCATGAAGAAAAGAATTGACAGTTTCCTGATCAACTTCACCGGGGACTTCAATCAGAATCTGATTATTAGCCTGTTTCCTGATTGAAGGCTCTGTAACTCCGAACTTATCAATTCGACTGGTAAGAGTCGTCATAGCAAGAGCAATGGCTTCATCTCTTTCATCGTCAGTAGGCTCATGACCGAGGCGTTCCGCAAGGTTGACTTCATCAGCTTCAATTGTGACGCTTAACCCTCCGGAAATGTCCAGTCCCAGCTGAAGGATTTTGTTCTTCATCTCTTTCAGACCCATGATATCTTCACGGTAATAGTCTTCCAATACTGAAAAAACCTCATTTGCTGATGAGAATCCCTCCAGAACAGACCTTATTGTCCACAGTTCCGGCGTATCTCTTTTTTCCAGTTTATAATTCTTCTTAGCGGCACTTACGAGAAAGTCGTAAGATTCAGCAATCTGATCATCGGGATTAGAAAGTACAAGATCCTTTAAATCCTCCAGATCTGCAGCAGCCTGTTTTTTTGAATATTCCCGAATTTGTTCTTTTGAACTGTTTGCTAAAGTCTGTCTGTCTTCAGGGGTAAAAAAATACCACTTGATTGTTGGTGACAGAAAAATTCCAGCCAGTCCGATAAACAAAAGAATCACCAGAAATCTAAATCTAATGTTCATTATATGTCTCCAGATCGTTTATTTTATTTTTTCTTAGATTTTTTATCAGTTTCTTCACTGATTTCCGCCACTTTCTGATTTTGTTTGGCTTTTACAACTTCAGAAAGAGCCGATTTATTAAAATCGATTTTAACATCGTTATATACACGAATGGAAACAATGTTGTCTTTTACAGATTCAACAGTCCCTCTAAGACCGCCGATTGTTGTTACTTTATCACCTTTCTCAACAGATTCGATCATTGCTTTTGTCTCTTTCTGTTTTTTGTTCTGAGGTCTGATAATCAGAAAATAGAAGATTCCGATTACAAGCGCAAATGTAATAATTGGTGTTGACATCCCGGCGATGCCTCCCGTAGCCTGAATTAATGGCAGGTTTAATAATAAATTCATAATTTATCCCCGTGAAATTGATTTATGATATAACTTGAAATAATACAAATGAGAAAAACTTACACTTTAGCCGTTCTGGTAATCTCATCAGGAACAGAAAAAACTCCAAAAAGAAGCTTCAACTGATCAATAGATTCATACCGGGAACCGCTTTTTTCATTATACAGCTTGAGTATATATGACATGGATTCTTTATCATCATCATATATAGCATCACAGAATGCTGATTTGAACAGACCCTTATCGGCCAGCTCACGAGAAGTTAACGAGGAATTTGACTTCAAAGCCCTCTTGTCAACTATGGCAGAATCCCCATGATATCCAATTATAAAATTAAAAACTTTTTTCTTCATAGCAGTACCTTATCAAGTTCAAATGATTTTATCAGCATAGTTTAAAAAAGTACACTGAAAAAAAAGACTGAATTCACAAAAATCCCCGGAAAATGCCTCTTAAGCTCAGTGAACCGAATACCGGAAGATTTATGTTCGTAAAAAAATGGACTGCCCTGCAAGTATTCTTACAAGGCAGTCCCATATATAGCTTCATCAGCAGGAAATTACATCATTCCGCCCATTCCGCCCATTCCTCCGCCACCCATTGGAGGTGCACCCGCAGAGGCTTCTTCAGGAAGATCAGTTATAGCACACTCAGTGGTGAGAAGAAGACCGGCAATTGATGCGGCATTCTGCAGAGCACTTCGTGTCACTTTAGCAGGATCGATAATTCCCGCTTTAATCAAATCTGTCCATTCCATTTTATTAGCATCGAATCCGATACCTTTCTTTTCGCTTTTCGCTTTGTCGGCTATAATGGCTCCATCAACACCGGCATTATCAGCAATCTGTCTAATCGGTTCTTCAAGGGATCTTTTTACAATTTTGAAACCGACTTTTTCATCTTCAGGTAGATCTGCTACATTGAATTTATCAATACTATTGGCAACCTGAACCAGAGTCAGACCACCACCGGGAACGATACCCTCTTCAATAGCCGCTCTAGTAGCTGAAAGAGCATCTTCAACTCTGTGTTTTTTTTCTTTCAGTTCTACTTCTGTCGCCGCACCGACATTGATAACAGCAACACCACCAGCTAGTTTAGCCAGTCTTTCCTGAAGCTTTTCTCTGTCATAATCAGAAGTTGTATCTTCAATTTGAGTCTTAATCTGAGCAATTCTCTCTTTGATATCCTGCTCTTTTCCCTCACCGTTGATTATTGTAGTATTTTCTTTTTCCACTTTAATCATTTTAGCCATTCCGAGATCTTCAATTTCAGTGCTTTCCAGCTTCAGACCTATGTCTTCAGAAATAACTTTACCGCCAGTTAAAATAGCAATATCTTCGAGCATCGCTTTTCTTCTGTCACCAAAACCCGGAGCTTTTACAGCACAAACATTTAATGCTCCCCTGATTGTATTGACAACCAGTGTGGCCAATGCTTCACCTTCAACATCTTCTGCAATAATCAGAAGAGCTTTGCCTGACTGGGCAATTTTTTCCAGGATAGGAAGAAGATCTTTCATGTTTGAGATTTTTTTATCAAAAATCAGGATATAGGGATTTTCCATTACAGAGATCATAGAATCTCTATTAGTCGCAAAGTAGGGAGACAGGAATCCTCTGTCAAACTGCATACCTTCAACAAAGTCTGTTGTTGTTTCAATCGTTTTTGATTCTTCTACAGTAATAACACCGTCTTTCCCGACTTTTTCCATAGCATGGGCAATTTCTTCACCAATTTCCATGTCATTATTTGCAGAGATAGCGGCTACCTGAGAGATTTCACCTTTATCGTTAATCTCTTGTGCCATTTTTTTAATTTCTTCCACTGCAAATTCTACAGCTTTATCAATCCCTCGTTTTATTCCCATAGGGTTGATTCCCGCCGCGACGCTTTTCAGTCCCTCTTTAACAATAGAAAAAGCAAGGACTGTAGCTGTTGTTGTTCCGTCACCGGCAACATCGTTTGTTTTTGTAGCGACTTCTTTAAGAAGCTGAGCTCCCATATTTTCGAAGGGATCCTCTAATTCAATTTCTCTTGCAACAGAGACACCATCTTTCGTTACTGTGGGTGCTCCAAATTTTTTATCCAGAAGGACATTTCTTCCTTTTGGACCAAGAGTAACTTTCACTGCATCTGAAAGTTTTTCAATTCCGGAAAGAAGACTCTTTCTCGCGTCTTCATTAAACTGCAGCTGTTTAGCCATAAATAATTCTCTCCCCTTTTTCAGGTATTAAAAATGAAAATTTATCGGGTCAAAAAAATACCCGATGTAAAAGATACTAATTCTTGAAAAGATCATCAAGTAATTTGATCAAAAAGATTATAATTCTATTTCTCCTGCAAAAATTTCCACTATCTTACCATTTTTC
>JAEINM010000078.1 GCA_016342385.1 Spirochaetaceae bacterium
CGTATATAACTCAACCGGACTTTTCTTTTTCCACTCCCTTTAAAAGAAAGTTTCAATAAGCGCGAAGATTTAACCCTTGAACGGGAAATGAGATCCAATGCAGAGAGCAATTCACTCTGAAGAACCAGATCCTGAAATTCAAGATTATTCATCTGTGTAATGTCGATTGTCTGAATTCCATTATGATCCATAAGGTTGAGCAGAACCTGACGTGTACCATCATTTTCCAGAATCTCGACGCTGAAGATACGTCCCTTAAATGTTCCTTCTGCAGTTGTTACAGAGACCGGTTCCCCCTGCGTTCGGAGAAGAAAATCAACAAGGCCAGGAGATCCCGAAGGATTAACCCTTAAATCGGACAGCGCTACAGCCAGAGGATTCTCACTGTCAAAATTGATGGAATCTATGGTACCGCCATTCAAGTCTTCCACAACGAGACTTTTCAATATATCGTTAATATCATTCTGATCAATGGAAAAATAGAGGATTTCGTTGTCTGTAACAGTTGTTTCATGAACCATCCAGGCAAGACCCGCTGTATAAAGAGCAACACTGGTTACCGGCAGTCTGTCTGGCTCCCGGATCTCTTCCATTGCCCCCTCTCCTGCACTCAGAACAGGTACACCAAGGGCAATTAAAATAATTAATATAATGGTTATTCTATTCATATTATTAAGAATACTGTATAGAGGGGAAAAAATCCAAAAAGTAACATGTATAAAAAATTATTGATAAAGATATGGAATAAATACTGTATTTCTCCTATTATTGCTATATAAATGAATATGTGTTCATTTATATAATGAAATGACGAATATAATAATATAAATCAGATAAAGCATTTTCCATCAGCACTTTACGGGTTGCTTTTGGATATTGTTTTTTCTATAATACGCAGAGTTTTTTATATTATTTTATATATAAGGTTGAATTAATGTTTCCAGGAAAAAAAACACCCTTTAGTTTTACACTTAATCTGAGCAAGTTTCTACAAGCCAGGTTAAATGTACTTATATTCAGATTTTTACCATTCCATACATCCCGTTTATATCTACTTTTTCTGGGAAAGATCTATTATAAATTTAAAAAAAATGAATACAATCTGATTGAGAAAACAATCAGATTTATTTTTGAAAAACAATTAACTCCAAAAGAATTGCATAAAACTATTACTGATATATTTCATGGCATAATTGCCCACTACCATGAGAAACTCTTTGTGGCCTATTCAAATTATCCCCTGTTAAAAAAGCGGTTCTTATCGTGGGTCAACATTACGGGAGAAAAGGAATTTCAGACAGCATTAGAAAAGGGAAAGGGCGTTATCCTTGTTACAGCCCATTATGGAGCGGTTGAATGGCTGCCCGGAGTTCTTGCAGCCAGAGGATATCCGGTGACTATGATTCTGAGGTTTCAGACTCAGAAGCTGAAAGATTCCCTGGTTTCACGATCCTCGGAAATGAAGGATCTGCATCTAGTGGATCTTGATGAGGGCAATGTCTTCTTCACAGCAGTCAACGCTTTAAAAAGTGGACGGATTCTCATTACGGAATGTGATGAATTTGATGCCTGGCGCCCGTCAAAACATATACCCATAACATTTTTGAATCAGCAGATGGATGGGGATAAAACTCTCGATATACTGAGAAAACATTCGGGAGCAGCAGTGACTACAGCTCTGATGCACAGGAACAGCCGAAAGAGATACACCTTGAAGCTGAAAACACTGATAACAGATGATGCAGATAAAAGACATGTGAGCAAGTTGACTCTGGGAGTTCTTGATGAAGCTCTACACAGCAATCCGGAGCAGTGGTATCAATGGAAAGATCTCGGTGAAAAACTGGAATTGGATTCCAAAACAAAAGTCGATGAGGAAATCTCTGACTATATAAACAGCGTAGAGAAAAATACTATCTCTCTGTAAGTCACGAACTTCTTAATGGATATTTTTTAGATAATCGAGAAAAAATATCCATTTGGAGGCATTTTTTCCTTCAAATAAAATCCTATACCTCTTTTTATCATAATCAAACTCAAAGACTTTATTAAAATTATCAATATAATGAACCATAGACTCAATCCTGAAAACCTGAGGTTCACAGCTTACTGAATTGAACTCTACCCTGTCATGATATAGAACCAGATCTCCATGACAGGAATTGACGTCCTCTCTGTCCTGAACTTCCGACAGTGTAATATCATCGGTTTTAGTCAGAATACTCCTGCCATTATCATGACAGATTTTTTTCATTTCCTCTTTCTGCCAGACAGTCCAGTCCTTTAGATCGGCTCCCTGAATTCCTTCTGGTGAGAATCTAAGAGAACCATCGAGCAACCATTTCTCACCACAGGAAGAACAGACTATAGAATCCCCTTCTCCTTGTAGAGAATCCTGAGTGCCACAATGGGGGCACAACCAGAGCAGGCGCTGAATACCCGAAGCCAGATTTTCTCCGGTAAAAACAACCTCTTTATTTAAGGGACATTTTATATCATTGTGATAAAGGACAGACCAGATTTTAGCTTCCAGCTCTTCTAATCCCATACTCATAATCTCTTCAACACTTATGGTGTAAAAGTCTATGAGGATTCTCCCCTTCCGGGGAAAATCGGCCCACCTGGGCATAGAGAGATAATTTCCTGTCAACCTGGCCAGACGGATAGGAACCTTATATTTTTTTGCCAGGGACGCTGTCCCGGGTATAAACTCTGCGGTTTCACCATCCCAGCTCCGGTCTCCTTCCGGGAAGATTCCCACAGAATGGCCACCTTTCAGTAATTCTATGGTGTGTTTTATCGCTTTGAAATCAGGAGCTCCTTTCTTTTTCCCGTAGGCCCCGATAAGATCTGCCAATTTTCTCTGCAGATTCGAAACACCATCAATATTTGCCATATAATTCAGAGTGTTTTTCATATATCCCCCGATCATATAGGGGTCACTTTTATGAGAATGATTTGCCATTAAAATGAAAGGCGATTCCGGCTCTTCATCGTGAAACACAGCTTCAATATTGTAATTTCTGTTTAAACTCCGACAAAATGTATTTCTTACAACCATCCACATAAAATCCTGATACCATCTGGCCATTTTTTATCCTCTCATCTCTATGTACTTATGCATCTCTTTAGAAAACTGATCCCACTTATCTTCACTATCCACGTGATAGAACATCATCCCGGCTTTAAGAGCGGCTTCTCCGTCTGTATCGACTCGGTCTCCCACGACGAGAGTTCTATCCGCAGAGACTCCCATCTTGAGCGAAAGATCCAGCAAAGGTCTGGCCGAAGGTTTGAGAACACCATACTCTTCACTGTGGGAAATCACCGAAAAAAGGGAATCATCGATTTCCAGAGCCCGGAGCCTTTCTTCAACAAAAGCATAATCCGAGAATACGGCCATGGGGAATTCTTTATCTATGTGCTCAAGGAGAGTCTTTAGGTTTTTCCGGGCAGAATATCTCTGTTCCAGAATCCCGATAAATCCTCTATAGAAGGTGTTAATATACCAGTCTTTCACCGTTTCAACAGACAGAGATAATTCTTCGCCTATGGAATTATAAAAATTTTGGTAATAGAGTACAGAATCGCCGAAATCAACTCCTTTCAACTCCCCTCGCCGTTTATTAGAGACACTTAAAATCCTTAAATGTCTCCATTGCTGCATCATTGTAAAAAAAGCTATCTTTTTTTTATTGTATAAAGTTCCATCGAGATCGAATATAAGGGCATCACAATTACTTATTTTCATTTGTTTTAATATTATTATAAAATTGCCACAATGAAAATGAAATTTGGCAACTTTCTCTTTGACATGATTTACAGATAAGAATATTCTGTAAAATATTAAATACAATCATCAAAATACAGAATATTCAAAATAAATCATTAGTAATAATTTAGGTAATATATGCAATCAAAAAAACTTCATTCCCCCATGGAAAAACTGTTCGGCTTAACGGGGGAATTCATTGTCCGGTTCCGATGGATACTGATTATATCAATATTATTCCTGGGGATATTTGCCTCTTTGGGAATCAAAGATCTGAAAACATCGGTCTCTTTAAATCATCTCTTCCTCGATGACGATCCTGTCATGCTGGATCAGGACAAGTTCGATACCATATTCGGGAACAGTGATTTTGCCGGAGTGCTAGTCGAGTCTGAAGATGTATTTTCTCCTGAAACTGTCGAAGTGATCAGACAGTTGAGCAATGAGCTGGTGACATCGATGGACCTTATGAACTCAACGACATCAATTGCCACATTTATAGATGATACAAGTCCGGAAGCTCTGGAGTTGAGCAGGGAGAGCCTCAATAAAAGGCAGAGTGTAAGGGGCAAACTCTATTCAGAAGACTACAAACAGGCATGGATTCTCTGCAGCCTAAAGGCTTATCCCCCAAGTGATGAAGCATACGATCAGCACGATGACCCCGCCTATCTGGTCGGTCAGGATATTCTCAGAATTGTCGAAAAATACAAAACTCCCGGAATAACCCTCATTCCCACGGGAGTACCTGTACTCCTTGTCCAGAAAAGCGAAGATATGATAAAGGATCTGATTAAAGTCATTCTCCTGGCTTCTCTGATTGCTGTGGTTCTTATTGTTATAGTCATGCGCTCATGGCTGAGTATAATCGGTTCCATCTTGACGATTGCCGTTTCAATCGGCAGTGTTTTCGGTGCTATGGGCTGGATGAAAATGACAATTGATACGACGTTTATGCTAATCCCCGTTCTTTTATCTATCGCTGTCTCAATCGGGTACACCATACATATTTTCAATTTCTATAAAAGAAACCTTATGCTGACAGGAGAAAAGGAAAACTCGGCTATTTATGCGGTAAAAGAAACGGGATGGCCTATACTCTTTACGGCATTCACAACAATTTTCGCACTTCTTTCCTTTGTTGTTGTACCTATAACTGCTATTCAGTGGGTAGGACTTGTTTCCGCTATCAGTATAACTGTAGTGTATCTTTTATCCATGCTGCTGTTCACGGCTATAATCTCTCTCGGAAAAAACAGTAAATTAATCAGGGGAAACAGTAAAAATAGACATGACAGCATCGATGGAATCGATAAAGTGGAAAGACTTATCGGCAAAGTCAGTGATGTGATTATGAAAAACGGAATAGCCCTTACAATAATCTATGTCATCCTCATCATTATCTCTCTAGTGGGAATAACCCGTCTTAAAGTGGATTTGAACAGAGAGCAGATGCTGGGGAATAAATTGCCTCATGCAAAGAATCAGAACTATGTATCCAATTCCAAAATCGGCGCCAGTAATGCCTATTATATTGCCCTTCTGTTCCCGGAAAAAAACAGTGCTGTAACCAGTGAAGTCCTCAGGAAGGTTGAAGAGCTGGAAGAATTTATCGACCAGGTTGATTTTGTCAAAAGAACCACATCAATCAATAGCGTTGTCAAAGAAGTGAATATGCTCAGACACCGTGGCAGTGATGACTTCTATACCATTCCGGAAAAGGATTCAACAGTCCGGGGATTGATCAGCTATACAAGAAGGATGTCCGATGATAGTCTGAATTCCTGGATTGATCAGGAGAATAAGTCTCTGAAGATCCTCGTCGAAATATATGACGTTTCCACTTTGAAAACCAAAAAACACATTGATGAACTCGGTGTAGAAATCAGCAGACTTTTCCCTGGGGAAAAATATCCGGAATTTGATTTCCTTCTGACAGGCAGCGCCATACAAATGAGTATAATGAATCAGTACATCACCACCGGTCTCATCCAGTCGGTAATTACAGCTCTGATTGTCATATCCATTATGATGATGATTGTATTCAGAAATTTCAAACTGGGACTCATTGCCATGATACCCAATATAACCCCGATTATCATCACCGGAGGACTTATGGGATACATGGGAGTCTCTCTGGAGTTTGTAACGATGACTATTGCCCCGATGGTAATGGGACTGGCTGTTGATGATACTATACACTTCATCAATCATGTGAAAATGGATTACGGCAGAACAGGGAATTATGACAGATCTATTAAAAATTCCTTTATCAAGGTGGGAAAAGCCCTCATTCTGGCCAATATCATTCTCTGTGCCACATTTTCCTCATTTATGACATCCGATGTTAACAGTATGGTCAATATGGGACTTTTTATGGTCGTGGCAATGTTATCAGCTCTCATAGCCGACTTTACAGTTACACCTTACATCATAAAACTCAGCCGGCCTTTCGGGAAAGAAATGACCATCTAATTGGAAGTATTGTAAGACAAGGAAATAAAGCCCCTAAATACCCCCGGGCTTCATGGACGAGCACCTCATGATGCATAGGCGTGCAGTAAGCTAAGCGCACGACCAGACAAACTTGTTTGCGATCAGTCTGAAGGGGACTTTCTCTCTCTTCAGGCATACTATTACCCACAAATTCCTTACCAGGATTCTGGTGAAAATTCTGGGAAACGAATCCGTATATCTGCCCTAAAAAATCATGTTTCTTTCAATCCAGGCCTCTCTCGATCTCCCCGAAAGGGAGAAGTTAAGATATGCTGTCAAGTTTTCCATTAAACTTTCAAAGGGACCTTCAATACTTACAATTAATATCGTGTTCGCATATATCATCGGCATCCCATGGATAGCAAATCCATTTGTCATCCATGGTTTCACCGGCAAAATATTTCTTTATCTCAGGGGGAATCGATCCCCTCTTTTCTTTTTTCTTATTATGAACAACAGTTACGGCTATCTCCTGAGGATTATGAGTCAGCAGCTTTTCAAGGCAATAACCAATAGTGGCTCTTGAATCATCGACCTCATCTACCAGAAGGATTTTCTTTCCTTCCAGTTTGACTTGGGGCTCATCGATCCACTGGATAATATGGGGTGTATCCATAATATTATCGTTGAGATCATAATAGGCAATACCAACTGTCAGAATGGGACGATTGATAAATGTTTTGATCATTCTGGCAGGAATAAACCCGCCCGTACCAATGGCGACAATATAATCGGGTTCGAAACCGGATTCCCGTATCTCACAAGAGAGATTCTTCATAATTGTGTGTATTTGATTGTAAGAGATGTAATACTTTTCCATGTTTAACAATAATCGCTATTTAAGAACTGGAAAAGTACTTTTTTAGAATTTTTTTATCCTAAGAGGGCATGGCTTCTCCGGGAGGACAGCAGAGAGATAGACCCCCGGGAACACTTCTGTTGAATAAAGAAACAGATTATTTACAGAAATCCAGCGATCAGTATAATATGGTAATATTGTGGAAAAATCATAATCACGACCAAACCAGATAGAACTTCCCATGGCTTTTATATAGGCTTCTTTTACACTCCACATCCGGAAAAACTCCGCTTCTAAATCAATCTGATTGAGAATAGCCATTTCCCTGTCGGTAAAAATTGACTGAAAGGCCTCTTCATATTCCATTCTGCTTTTCACTTGCTGGATATCAATGCCGCAGAAATCCTGGTCACATAGGAGAAGAGCATAGAATTCATCACAATGACTTAAGTTAAAACTGATATCACCTGTTCTAACTGAAGGTTTTCCATGTTCATTTTTCTCTAAATCTCTTAATGAAAAGTTTTTAATGTATTTCTGTAAAATAGTTTCAAGAAAGTAATCCCGAATAGAATGATCATTCGTTTTTCCGCTTAACATCTGTTGATTAATTTCTTCAGAAAAGCCAAGCCACAATTCTATCAAATTATTCTGTACCATTTCCTACCTCAAACTGGAAAAACTTCAACCCTGTGTCTCTGATTAAAAAACATAGGTCTTTGAAGACTTGACATTACCGTAACATCATAGTTGAATGTCATAACAATTATACTATATCGAAAAGGAAGTGAAATGGGCAGTATGGGAAGTGACTTTTCTCAGAGAAGAGTTGTTATTACAGGTATAGGGACAATAAATCCACTGGGTAACAATGTTCAGGATTTTTGGGGAAATTTATCTAAAGGACAATCGGGTATCCGAAAAATATCGAGTTTTGAAATCGGTGATTATGAAATCCAGATTGCAGGAGAAGTTGATCTCCCTGATTTAACACCTTATTTCTCTTCAAAGAAAATGTCCAGGAGACTGGATCGATATAGTATTCTGGCTCAGATTGCCGGAGTTCAGGCATTGAAAGATTCGGGGCTTGAAGTTGAAAAAAATCCGACCCGCTATGGGACTCTCATTGGTACGGGAGTTGGTGGCCTGAAAGCTCAATTTGATAATTCTGAACGTATTGTAACAAAAGGTATGAATGCCACGTCTCCCTTCTATGTAATCGCGACTATTCCCAGTACCGCATCAGCTTATTTTGCTCAGGAGGCCGGACTGAGAGGCCCTTCATTCTCTCTGAATTCCGCCTGTTCATCGGGAAACCATTCTTTTGGAACATCTGCTATGATGATAAAGTCAGGCATGGCCGATGTCATGTTCACAGGCGGTTCAGAAGCCATTATAGGTAAACTTGGTATCTCAGCTTTTGGAAATATCGGAGCCTTATCAAATAGAAATGACTCCCCTGAAACAGCAAGTCGTCCATTTGACATTGACCGCAATGGTTTTGTTATCGGAGAAGGAGCCGGGGTTTTATGTTTTGAAGAACTGGAACATGCTAAAAGTCGTGGTGCCAGAATATATGCAGAAGTAAGCGGATATGGATTTTCCTGCGATGCTCATGATCTTGTAGCACCCCACCCGGAAGCCGATGGAGCCATTCGTGCCATTGAGATGGCTCTAAATGAAGCAGGTCTGCAACCCAAAGATATCGGTCTTGTAAACTGTCATGGAACATCGACTCCTCTTGGTGATAAAATAGAAGCCTATGCGATAAATACAGTCTTAAAAGGATATGGGACAAAAGTCCCAGTACACAGTACAAAATCGATGACCGGCCATCTGATTGGTGGAGCCAGTGCTGTTGAAGCAGTTGCCGATATGCGGGTATTTGTCGATGGAACGGTTCATCCGACAATAAATGTCTTTAATAAAGACCCGGAAATAAATCTGAATATAGTGACTGACACTTACAAAGATGAAAAGATAAATCATATTTTATCTAATTCTTTCGGATTCGGTGGTCAGAATGCCGCTATTATTTTTTCGCGATATAAAGAATAATTTCAACTCATGATTGTTATTCCCGGTAGGCTGATTCGTGAAATCAGCCTTTTTTTGATTAATGATTTGACATTCTACCTACTAGTAGGTAGACTAGTAAAAAATGAAAACACAAACCAGGTCTACAAAATCACTCATATTAAAAACGGCTCAGGAATTGATATTGTCTTATGGATATCAGGGTTTCAGTTATAATGATATTGCTTCGGAGATCAATATCCGAAAGTCCAGTATTCACTACCACTTTCCGACTAAACAAGACCTGGGAATAGCCTTTATCAATAAATACAGCCGCCTTTTTTCCCTATGGGGAAAAAGAGTCGAAGATTTATCAAGCAAAGACAAACTAAAGGCCTTCTGTAAGATGTATGGTGAATTATCTCAGAACTGTACAAGGATTTGCCCCATAGGCATGGTTGCTGCTGATTACCACAATATGCCTGAAGGAATTCAGAACAACGCTCAAAAACTGATTCTTCAGGTAGAAAAATGGCTTGAAGAGATGATCCGGGAAGGTATGACCAACAGAGAATTCAAACAGACTTTAGATCCTCAGGAGATGACAAGGCATCTTATATACGCCTTGTCGGGAGCACTTAAAATGGCTCGGATTTTTAAAGATCGAAGTAGAATAACTCAGACACAGGAAGCTCTTATGGAGTATTTATGTCTTAAAGAAAAAATAAAAGGAGTTACAAATTGAAATTTCAATCTAAAGCAAGAGTAACAGCTCTGGGAGCATATGTTCCGGAAAAAAAACTGACAAATCAGGACCTTGAGAAAATGGTCGATACAAATGATGAATGGATTGTTCAGAGAACCGGGATTACAGAGAGAAGATTATCCGCTGAAGATGAGTTTGTAACAGATCTTGCCGTAAAAGCAGTCGAAAATCTTGTTGAAAGATTCCCGACAAATCTGAGCGATATCGATTTGATAATAGCTGCGACCATAACTCCCGATTATGTGACCCCCAGTGTTGCCGCCGTCATTCATGGCAGAATGGACTTTCCGGAAACGACTGGTGTTATGGATCTGAATTCAGCCTGTGCGGGATTTGTCTATGCCCTTCAGGTTGCCAATGCCATGGTAACCTCCGGACAGAGCAGAAAAGTTCTTATAATAGCGGCAGAAGTATTATCAAAAATTACAGATTACTCTGACAGAAATACCTGTATTCTTTTCGGAGATGGCGCCGGGGCGGCCATAGTCGAACTCGATGAAGAAAATCCCGGATTTCTGGGATCATACTATGGTTCTAATGGAAAAGCGGGCAATAAACTGTATTGCACGAATATTTCAAAAAAAATAGAGAAAGAAGATCCTGAAGTGGTTGATTACCTCTATCAGGATGGTCGGGCTGTCTACACATTCGTCATAAGAACTGTTCCGGCTAGCGTACAGAAAATGCTCTTAGAATCTGATATTACTGCTGAGGACATAGACTGGTTTGTTCCCCATAGTGCAAACCTGAGAATGATACAATCCATCGGAGACAAGCTTGGATTTAGAAGGGAACAGGCCCTTACGAGCCTTGAAAACTTCGGCAATACCTCATCGGCAACTATTCCTTTAGCCCTATGGCTGGCTTTGAATGAAGGAAAGCTTAAAAGGGGAGATAAGCTGGCACTTTATGGTTTCGGTGGAGGCCTGACCCATGCCGGTGTTATTATTGAGTGGTAATTCTCTGGATTTTCCTTTAATATTATAGATAAGATTGTCTTTTCAGGCAGGTTTTATTCTAGAAATGGTCTTTTACCGGATTTTATCACTTGTAGCCTCAGCGGCATTTATTCTCCTCAGTCTTTTCTACTTGAGGAGAAATAAAAGCTATAAAAAAATAGAAGAAGATCTACTCAAGAATAAACAGCACCTGATCCGGTTAAATCTTCTACGTGATTCCATGCTTGAAATCTCTCAAGCTGTGGTGGGAACAGAAAACCCCAAAGACCTCTATGAACTTATACTCTCCAAAGCTATCAGCGCCATTCCAAATGCCAACGTAGGTAGTGTTCTCATCCGCGGTAAGGACGGATTATTGAGAAGCTTCTCACAGCAGGGATATGACAAAGAGAAAATCGAACAATTTGCCCTGCCACTGGAAGAAACCATTCTATGGAAATATACAAAAGGTCAAATAAAAAATACCGAAATTATTAATGATGTCAGTCAAATAGAAGATCTTAATATTCAACCACTAACAATAGACACGGATGAGTGGCAAATCAATTCCACCCTTGCTGTTCCTATCTTTGTTGAAAAAGAAGTGATGGGGATTTTACACATTGATAGTAAAGAGATCAATGCTTTTTCCAAAGATGACTGGACATCTATGGAGTACATTAGAAGTAATATAGAAGTGGCACTGCAAAAATTTTTTTTATACACAAAAATGGTCAGGCTATCCCGATTTGATGGGCTGACAGAAGCATATAACAGACCTTTTTTTATGGAACAATTTGACCGAAGCCTTAACAATGCTGAAAGATACAAGCAGAATTTTGCTATAGTGATCTTTGATATAAATGATCTGAAAAGAATAAATGATACGAAGGGTCATATAGCAGGGGACAGAGTTCTCCAGGCTTTCTCGAAAACCACAATGAACAACATCCGTAAAACTGATATTTTTTCACGATGGGGCGGAGATGAATTCATGGGCCTTTTCTACCAGATAAGCAAAGAGGAAATCTCTGAAAAAATTGAAAAAATAAAAAAATCTTTAGAAGAGAAACCCGTGATTTCAGAAAAAGAGGAAATTTTCATAAGCTTCAGCCACGGATGTGCATTCTATCCCGATGAGGGGAAAAATTTTGATGAACTTCTGAAAGTCGCCGATAACAAAATGTATATGAACAAACGAGAAATGAAAGGGAAAAGAAAGGGATAAAGATGACTATCAACTACTTTTGATCTTTTTACCCTAGAAAAATAT
>JAEINM010000079.1 GCA_016342385.1 Spirochaetaceae bacterium
CATTTTAATAATCTTTCTCTTTTATCCGGCCTTTGAAACATTTCGCCTCAGTTTCTATAAAGTACACCCCTTCGGAATCAGCAAAAAGTTCGCCGGATTTTTTAATTTTACAAAACTGGCTCTCAGTAGTGATTATCTCTCGAGCTTTGCAACATCTTTTTTCTTTTCCATAGCTGTAGTGATCATTGGCCTGGCAATATCGCTCTTTATTGCCAACCTGTTAAACCAGAATATAAAAGGTGCTCGGATCTACAGATCTCTGCTTATCTGGCCCTATGCCCTCTCCCCTGCTATTGCCGGTGCCATTTTCAGATTTCTCTTTAATCCGGCCAATGGCTACCTGAATTATTTTTCAGGAGTAATCTTCCGTATTGAACCGCCATGGTTGACCAATGGAACCCTGGCTATCATTATAATTACCATGGCGGCCACCTGGAAAAATCTCGGGTATAATATCATCTTTTTTCTGGCAGGGCTTCAAAATGTACAGAAAGAAGCTCTTGAATCAGCATCAATGGATGGAGCAGGACCGATTAGAAAATTTATTTATATAACTTTCCCCTTTTTATCACCCACCACATTTTTCCTGCTGGTCATGAATATAATTTACGCCTATTTTTCTTCTTTTGGACTCATAGATGTTCTCACAGAAGGAGGCCCGGCCAATGCGACAAATATTCTAATCTATCAGTTATACAGGGATTTTTTTGTGAACGCCAAAACGGGATATGCCGCTGCTGAAAGTATGATTCTGTTTACACTGGTGGTTTTATTAACACTGGTTCAATTCAAGACAACCGGGAAAAAAGTACATTATCAATAAAGGAGAACATTATGGTAAGAAAAAAATGGCAATCCCTTTTACTTCACATTACAATCATAACCGTTGTGATTATTGTCAGTACACCTGTAATTCTTGCTCTCATAATTAGTACTCAATCTCCTGCAGAGGTGTACTCCTCCCCTCCTAAACTATTGCCTTCTACCCACTTCAGTAACTATGCAGCTGCCTGGAAAAGTGTGAACCTCGGGAGAATGATGCTCAACTCATCGATCGTGGCAGTTACTGTGACCACGGGTAAAATAGTACTGAGTCTGCTCGCTGCCTTCGCTTTTACACATTTTGACTTTAAGGGAAAACAAGTTCTGTTCTTCCTTGTACTAGTCACCTTACTACTGCCTATACCTGTTCGGATTGTCGCCCTTTTCGGAATTGTCAGCAGTTTTAAATGGATTGATACCTTCATGGGACTTATTATGCCCTTCCTGGCAAGTGCCACAGGAACATTTCTCTTTATACAGCGCTTTAAAATGATACCGGGAGATCTTCTCGATGCGGCAAAGATTGACGGATGCAAACCTATGAGATACTTATTTCAAGTATTAATTCCCCTCTCGGGAAATACAATCGGAGCGCTCATTGTCATCGAATTCATTTATATCTGGAACCAGTATCTCTGGCCTCTAATGGCAACGAACTCAAAGGAGATGCGGGTTGTGCAGATCGGAGTAAAAATGATGATTCAAGCTGAAGCTATGAATAACTGGGGTGTCATTATGGCGGGAGTTATCATTACGATTATCCCCCCTCTCTTTGTTTTTTATATTATGCAGGAGAGTTTTATGAAGGGATTTGCCCTGGCTTCAGAAAAATAAAACCCGGGCATAGTGATGCTCTGGTTTATGCAGTTATGAATAAGACTCGTGAATTATTCAATATATTTTTTATTGACATAACATAACAAGTGTTATATATTCATAATTAGATAACGCTTGTTATTTAAGGAGAACAAATGAACATCACACTTGTTGACGGTGTCAATAAAGATTCAAAATGGGACAAACACAGACAGTCTTTATCAATACTGAAAGAGGGGTTAAACCGGGATCACCATGTTGACTACTTTCCCATTGCCCAAATGAACATGACCCACTGTCAGGGCTGCTGGGATTGCTGGACTAAAACTCCCGGCATCTGCCGGTTGAAAGATGATGGAGTGGATTATCTGAAAAGCCTGATTAGGTCAGATCTACTGCTCTTTGTTTCACCGGTATCTGCCGGCTTTTTAACTTCTGAAACAAAAAAGGCATTGGATCGGTTTATTCCCGAGGCTCTACCCTATATAGAGATCCATAAAGGGGAATGCCATCATAAAAAGAGGTATTCTCATACCCGTTCTGTAGGATTTGTTCTGCTCGATCAGAATGATATTGATTCTGAAGCCAGGGAGATCATTTTTGATACTATTGACCGGATCGGCTTAAACATGCAGCCCGAATCTCTATTAAAATTTAATCTCACATCAGACAATATAGAGGAGATAAGAAATGAAATTAACAGTCTTTAACGGATCGCCACGAGGGAAAAGTTCTAATTCAACACGAATGATCCCCTGGATTATTTCATCGGAAGGCAATAATGAGACCGCTATGGAAGAGATCTGCTATCTCAATAAACTATCGGCTCATGAAAACTATCTGAAGAAGGCACAATCGGCAGAAGGCTTTCTCTTTGTATTTCCCCTCTACGTAGACAGCATGCCGGGAATTACCAAGTCATTTTTTGAACTTATGGAAAAACACAAAGTTATATTTTCAGGAAAACCTGTATATTTCATCATTCACAGCGGATTTCCGGAAATGATACAGAGTAAGACTCTCAGCCGGTATCTGGGCTATTTCTCCAGCAAAGTTATGGCCATGGACTATAAGGGAACTGTCATTATCGGAGGAAGTGAATCTCTTCAGATGGCTCCCGACGGGGCTTATAGAAAATTACAATCCCATTTGAAAATAGTCGGGAATTCGATTAAAAACAGAGAGATGATTCCTGATAATACTAATCTGCTAATCAACAAAAGAGACAGGTTGACAGCTTTTCAGCAATTTATATTTACAATTAATCCCCTCAAGAATTTCTATTGGAATTACAGAGCGAAACAACAGGGGATAAAAATTGACCTGACAGATCAACCATATGCGTGAAATAATGGTTCTTCCTGGAAATCCTTCCAACTATGTAAAAAATATTTATAGCTTCTGCTATAGTTGTGGGATGAAAAGAAAGAATCATACATGACCTACCCCCAATTATAACTAACTCTTCTTTTACTACACGACAATTCCAGAAGTATATCGGGATTTCCCCTATATACTTCTACATAATATAAATCTATAATTTATGTATATTACATTTTGATGATCTATTTATTACTGTTTGAATGATAAATAATTGTTGGAGATTTTATGATCAGGATAAAGACTCGAAAATATACAACAATAGGTTATATGGCTCTTTGGACATTGATGATACTCATCATCTTTATAATTCAAGTCAAGTTAGAATTTGAGAAATCAATAGATATGGCTGAAATTGAAGCGATCAGCACTTACGAAGCTGATTTAAATCTTAGATCATGGATGGCTACTCATGGAGGAGTATATATCCCGATAACAGCAGAGACACAGCCTAATCCCTATCTTAAAAATATTCCGGAACAGAATATAGTTACTCCTAATGGAGTTGAGTTAACTCTTATGAATCCAGCATGGGCTATAAGAAGTCTGAATGAGTACAAAAAAAGTAAAACATCAGCGAAAAGCCATATTACCAGTTTAAATTTATTACGTCCGGAAAATGCTCCAGATGAATGGGAAACATCCGCCCTACTTGAATTTGAAAAAGGAACTCCCGATGTGAGAGGTGTTTTCCCGATTAATAATGAATCTTATTTTAGATATATGAAACCTCTCATAGTAGAACAGGGATGTCTAAAATGCCATGACTATCAGGGATATGAGATTGGAGATATTCGTGGAGGTATAAGTGTTTCTATATTATATACTCCCTTCCAGAAAATCAGAAATAATAACATTATTGAGAATGGAATAATATTCATATTAATCTACCTGATCGTACTTGTGATAATTATATTCAGCTTAAGAATCATAAGTAATAGAAACACTATTATTAAAAAAGCAACAGAGGAAATTTTTGCTTTATCAAAATTCCCAAATGAGAATCCCAATCCAGTGATGCGTATATCAAAAGATGGTTCAATCATTTATGCTAATGAAGCTGCTATATCTTTATTGGAAGAATGGGGATGGGATGAAACCTCAGGTATGTCAGATAAATGGAAACAGATATTTCAGATTGTACTTGACTTGAAAACAAAGAGAGTGATTGAAGAAAAATGTGATAAAAAGTTCTTCTCTTTTACTTTTGTTCCTGTTGCAGGATTTGAATATGTCAATGTATATGGGTATGATATTACTGAGCGAAAGAAAACGGAAAAAGCGATTCGAGTAAGTGAAGAACGACTTCGCCAATCTCAAAAGATGGATGCCATAGGTCAGCTTGCAGGTGGTATTGCTCATGATTTTAATAATATGCTCAGCGGTATTATGAATGCCGCTCAATTACTTAAAGGCCCTAAGCGAAATCTTGATGAAAAAGGGTTAAAATTCGTTGAAATGATTCTCGATGCTTCAATGAGAGCTGCAGATTTAAACACAAAATTATTGGCTTTTGGAAGAAAGGTCAAAATCACTTCTACTCCTATAGATATTCATACCATTGTAGATGATACGATTATACTATTAAATCGAACTATCGATAAAAGAATCAATATTTCAGTTTCAAAAAATGCAGAAGATTCAATTGTCATGGGAGATAATTCTGCTTTACAGAATTCATTGTTAAATCTGGGAATAAATGCTTCACATGCAATGCCGGATGGTGGTGATTTGCGAATCGAAACCAGAAACATCATCTTGAATGAAAATTACTGCCATTCAAGTTCTTTTGAAATATCAGCGGGGAAATATATAGAAATTGAAGTTCGGGATACGGGGTGTGGAATTTCTCCTGAAAACTTAAAAAAAATATTCGAACCATTTTTTACAACAAGAGAGCCTGGTAAAGGAACAGGTTTAGGTTTAACATCTGTATATGGAACTATTATAAATCATCACGGAGCAATAAATGTTTATAGTGACATGGGTAGAGGAACAGTATTCCACTTGTATATCCCTTGCTCAGATGAAGCTGTTAAAAATGTTCGCTCGGAAGAATCTGTATTATCGGGTGTTGGCCAAATTCTGTTAGTTGATGATGAAGAGCTAATTCGCGTAACAGGGAAATATTCACTTGAGGAGATGGGGTATACTGTTTTACTTGCAGAAAATGGACTAGAAGCAGTAGAAATATTCAAAAGTAAAAATTCTGAAATTGATCTTGTGATTATTGATATGATTATGCCGCATATGAACGGAAGCGAAGCTTTTTATAAAATGAGAAAAATTGATAAAAATTGCAAAGTGATAATCTCTTCAGGATTTACAAAAGATGAAAATTTAGATGAACTGAAAAAATCAGGCCTTGCAGGCTTTATAGAAAAACCATTTAGGGATTATGAACTGAGTAAATTAATAACAGAAGTTTTAAACAAGTAAAAAATAAGAATTCTTCTAATTCCCAGGTACGAACTCAATATGCTGTTAAATGCTTACCTGATGATTATTGGAATTTACATCCTCAAATTCCCTTAAACCCGCCTCTACGGTTTGTATAATAATGATACACCTGTATAATTATGAAACACCCGATTGATCGTCTCCTTATCCTACTTCCACTTAAAGCACATGGCATAGATGTTGCACTACAGGGTATTGGGAGCGCATTCTGGACAAGGCTATCAGGAAAAAACTAATCACAAAAAGAAAAGTCCTCATTTTAATACCTGTTATAATTTTCATAGGGCTCTTTGTGAAAATCATTGTTCTGCAGGATTTTAATCCTGTCTATACAGTGAAGAAATCGGAATTGATGATATCAACTGTAAGTGAACAGGAAGTATCCCGAAACATACAGACAATAGGACTCATAGAACCGGTCAATCGGGTTTCAATTGAAAGTGGAGAATATGGTCAGATTGCCGAGCTTTTCAGAAACTCCGGTTCATTTACCATGGATAATGATCCTATCCTCAGATTGGTGAATGAAGACCTTGAAAACGAATTCTCATCGGCCACTGAAGATCTGACCCGGAAAAAACAACAGCTCAATCTATGTAAAGAGGAATTTCGCAGTCGGGAAATTGATTACAGAGACTCCCTGCTGGACCTCGATTACAGACTTGAATCCCTTGAGAATACAGTCATAAAAAACAACTTGCTTTTCAAATCCTCAAGTATTTCGAGGGAAACTCTGGAAAATTCACAAAATGAGCTCCAATTCTGGCAGCAGAAGAGAGTTCTTCTTCAGGAAAAATGGGAAAGTGAGAAGCAATTACAGCAATCGAGAGAAGCTCTTATTGAAACAGGAATCGAATCAATCCATAAAAAGATCAATTACCTTCACTTGAGATTAGGGAGATTAATTGTCAGGGCTCCCTATTCGGGAATTCTCAATATGGGCCATTTTGTCGTGGGACAAACGATAGAGAAACAGGAGAAAATAGGAATTATAGACAGACAGGATCAATTTAAACTGACGGCCCATATTGATGAGTTTTATCTGCCCGATGTGCACATAGGAGATCGGGCCAGTTTTTCCCTTAAGGGAGACGGCAATAGAAGCTGTGAAGCCGAACTGGTGTATATTTCTCCCGAGGTCCAGGGAAGTAAGGTCAATTTGGAGTTTTCCTTTTTAACACCTCTGGGGGAAAACATCTTAAGCGGACAGAGTTTTACCATAAAAATATTTCAGGGAGAGCCGGAGGTGAAAACAGTGGTAGAATATGGCAGTTTCTATAAAGAGAGCGGCGGAAACTGGGTTTATAAAATAGAGAAGGACAGGGCGATAAAAGTACCTGTAACTATAGGAATAAAAAACAATGACTATATTGAAATCCTGAGCGGCCTTAAACCGGGAGACCAGATAATCATTTCAAATTATGCAAAATATAAAGACTTCAACAAACTGAACATAGAGGAGATTTAAATGATTAAGATTGCAGGACTGACAAAAGTTTTCAGAACTGAAGAGGTTGAAAGCACTGTTTTAAACAATCTGAATATTGTAATTAAAAAAGGTGAATTTGTATCCATAATGGGACCTTCGGGCTGTGGAAAATCCACCCTCCTGAATATCATAGGACTCCTCGACACTCCGAGCGGCGGCAGCTATCTACTGGAAGGGGATGAGGTCGCCAGTTTAAAGGAAAAGGATCGCATAATCAGAAGAAAAGGGCTGATAGGATATATCTTCCAGAGTTTTAACCTGATCGATGAACTGACAGTCTATGAAAACATAGAATTGCCTCTTATCTATATGAAAATGGGGAAAAAAGAGAGAAAAGAAAAAGTGGAAAACATTATGAAGATGTTTGCCATCAGCAATCGCCGTAAACATTTCCCCCAGCAGCTTTCGGGAGGCCAGCAGCAGCGGGTTGCCGTGGCCAGGGCTGTTATAACCAATCCCAAACTTATCCTGGCCGATGAGCCGACGGGAAACCTCGATTCTAAACGGGGTAAAATTGTCATGAGTCATCTGATGAAACTACATGAGGCAGGGGCAACCATTATAATGGTGACCCACTCTCCCCGCTTTGCCGAATATGCCGACAGAAGAATCCGCCTCTTTGACGGGAAAGTGATATCCGAGTCTGTGAAAGAAGCTTTGAATGTTTAAGAATTATATCCTGCTGACCTTGAGGAATATTTCCAGGAATAAAGTCTCTTCATTAATCGCTATTGCAGGGCTTTCTCTGGGGATTGCATCAGCCCTGCTTTTATATCTATTTATAGACTATCAGATAAGTTTTGATAAATTCTTCCCTGGAAATAATATTAAAAGGCTAATCGTTAAAACTGTAGATCATGATCTGGATGAATATTACAAGAAAGAGGCGGTTAGACCTCATACTGCAGGAATAATAAAGGAGAATGTACCTTCAATAGAAGAAATGTCAATATATTACACATCTGCAGGAACTTTACATATTCATGGAGAAAACTTCTGGGAAGCAATCTCATATGTAGATTCTAATTTTTTTGATATCATTCCCTTTAAGATCCTGGAAGGGAAAAGAGAAATCTTATTAAATGGTATCAATTCAATTGTTCTGAACAAAGAAATAGCTGAAAAACTTTTTCCCCAAGGAGATGCCTTAGGTCAAACAGCAGAATTAAAGGACAAAGGCAATTATTTATTAAAAGTTACAGGAATCATTGAAACACCTTCGAACTCCCATTTATATAGAGGACCACAGGTTTTTATAGGAAGTAACATTCTCATGGAAATTGCCGAAGAACCTCTTGTACTACCTGATGAGTGGAGGGTCGGTGTCTATTTCATTCCCGTAGAAGGTTATGATGAACAAGTCCTATCACAGGAATTAAAGAATCTATCAGATTTTCTTCCACAGGATGAAGATTTTAAATCTGTTGATTTTTTTTATGAGGATTTTGAAGATATACATTTATTCTCAAAAGAGCATTGGATTGAAGATCCAAGTAACCCTTTAATTATGCTCATTTTTCTAGGGATTCTAACACTAGCACTTCTTTTCATCACCATTATCAACACAATATCAATTCTAACAGCTCAGTCTATTACCAGAACAAAAGAAGTGGGGATCCGCAAAGTTCTGGGAAGCAATAATCGAGATTTGATATTTCAGTTTCTGGCAGAGTCAATAATTTTATCATTCATTTCTCTTATTCTCGCCTTATTGATTGCTGAATTATTACTGCCCATCTTTTCAAATATAGTTTTAGTGGAATTGAACATCAACTGTTCCCTCTCTTTTATATCGTTCATAATATTGTTGACTCTTCTCATAGGAATAACATCGGGATTATATCCTGCATTTTATCTTTCTTCACTAAAAGTAGTGGACAGTATAAAAGGTAAAAATCTGCTAAAACTGGGCAAATTCCGAAAGGCCCTGGTTTTAAGCCTATTCTTCTTCTCTTCATTTTTTCTAGTATGGGCTCTTTCAATTAACAATGAAGTACAATTCATTCGAAATATCGATGTGGGTTTTAATAAAGAGAATATCATGGCTATTCATGGTGGTTATGAGTTTCTCGATGAGTCTAATGAAAATCTTCTAGCCTTTAAAGAAGAAGTAAAAAAGCTGACAGGAATTGTAGCTGTATCCTTTACATCCAATCCTCCCTTCTGTTATGAAGAATCACTTTTTAATCAATACTTAGATGCAGATGGAGTAACTAAAACTTTTGAACAATTTGTATATGTTGATAAGGACTATTTTGAATTAATGGGATTTACAACTGATCAAGGTCTTACTCCTCAGAATAACTCAGCAGTAGTTTTTGAAAGTATTAATAATTATAGAGATATTAGCATAGGAGATTTAATAGAAATAGATTCTGAAGCCTATCCTGTTGACAGCGTTATAGAAGCTTATTATCTTGAGTCCCCAATTTATTATATTAGTAAGAATGTTAGCAATAATTTAATACATATAGTTGGAACAAAGAATCTGCTTTTCACATTAATTAGGGTTTCTCCTGATGTCGATATTAATAGAATAAAAGCTATATGGAATTCATTTTTCCCTGAGTTACCTTTTGAATATGTTTTTATTTCAGATCAGGTAGAATATGATCTCAGCCCAGACGATTCAGTCAAAACAATGATTCTTGTTTTTAATATCTCTGTGTATATCACCCTTTTCATATCCCTATTAGGTTTATTTGGTCTGATTCTTCACACAGTAAAACAAAAGACAAAGGAGATCGGGATTCGCAAAGTGATGGGTGCCGGATTCTTCTCTATTATTTCCCAAATCTTAAGAGAGTCTTTATCACTGATATTCATTGCTGCTATTACCGGAGTTCCCCTAGGAGTTTACACTGTCAAAAATCTATTGTTCTTTTTTGGATATCCCGTTCTTATGTATGATCTTGCCAGAATTTCCATATTCTCGGCAATAGTCATTATTTCCACAGGAACTTTGTTTATTATATTTATGGTTATTAACGCAGCCCGGTCTAACCCGTCAGATGCTTTGCGTTATGAATAGTTTAAGGTTATGATAAAGCAGATGAAACCCCATATTTTAATAGTCGATGACAACAGAGATATTTTAACTGCCGCCAGGATTCTGCTCTCTCAAAACGGTTTTGATGTAACAACAGAACCAGATCCCCGGCAGATCCCTTTTTTAATAAAAAAAACGGACTACAGTGTCATTCTGCTGGATATGAATTATTCGAAAGGGATTGTTCACGGGAAAGAGGGATTTCACTGGCTCGAAGGTATCCTGGATTTAAATCCAGGAGCTGTGGTTATTCTTATTACCGCCTATGGTGATGTGGAATTAGCGGTTGAAGGGATGCGGAAAGGAGCTTCCGATTTTGTTCAGAAACCCTGGGATAATCAGAAACTGGTTTCCACGGTTTCCATGGCCGATGAATTACACAGAGAAAAGAGAAAATCCTCACGACTGAAGAGTCAGAACAAATTGCTCAATCAGAATTTCAAAAATATTATCGGTTCCTGCGAGCCCATGAAGGCCGTTTTCAATTTGGTGGAGAAAGTGGCCGGGACCGATGCCAATGTGCTGATTACAGGAGAGAACGGAACGGGAAAAGACCTTATTGCCCGGATTATACATGAAAAATCAGAGAGGGCTGATTCGATTTTTCTGGGAGTGGATATGGGCTCCATTCCCGAATCGCTTTTTGAAAGTGAAATGTTCGGACACGAGACAGGAGCGTTTACCGGTGCCGATACAAGCCGCATAGGACGCATAGAAGCGGCATCGGGTGGAACCCTTTTTCTCGATGAGATAGGAAACATCCCTCTTGGACAGCAGCCGAAACTTTTACGGGTTCTGGAAACCAGGGAAGTGGTTCCTTTGGGCAATGGGGGGAAGCGTTCTTTTAATGTCCGGTTAATCTGTGCCACTAATAGAAATATTCAGGAGCTGGTGAGGACAAACCTCTTCCGGCAGGATCTGCTCTACAGAATTAATACTGTTGAAATTGCCATCCCTCCCCTGCGGGAAAGAAAAGAGGATATTCCTCTTCTACTGGAGCATTTCCTCTCAATTTATACCAAAAAATATAACCGGAAAGAACTGAGGATTCATCCATCAGCCATAGAGAAACTGAAACAATACTCATGGCCGGGCAATGTGAGAGAATTAAGCCATCTTGTAGAAAGGGCCGTTATATTGGCAGATAAAGATATTATAGAGATTAATGATTTCTCACTCACTAAAAATGAACAGGCCCCGTGTTTCTCGGATTTTAATCTGGAAGAAATGGAAAAAAACGTTATTAAAGAAGCCATACTCTCGGAAGAGGGGAATTTATCAAAGACCTCTGTTCTGCTGGGAATAACAAGAGCGACTCTCTATAGAAAAATGGAAAAATATGATCTTTAGAATCCTTTTGTTAATTACAAATACCCTACTGCTGGTGTTTTCTTATCAAACCAAAAACCTCATATTTTCCTCTATTATTCTATTGGGACTATTAATCCTTCAGGTTATTTTCATTCTCAGAAGAGAGAAAAGAGAGCAGGAAAAAATGATTACCTACCTGGAATCTGTTATTTTAGACGAGACGTCAGTCAATACGCCCTTGGATCATAAAAGTGTGTATTACAAAATGAACAGGGCCTTAAGGAAAATCATTGAGGAATCTCATCTCATCAATATAGAAAAACAGGAAAAAGCAGATCTGCTCAATGCTCTTTTGGATCACATCAATATTGGATTACTGACCTATGACAGCAAAGGCGATATTGAAATCCAGAATAAAGCGGCACGGAGTTTACTCTCTATCAGCTACCTTTCCAATATTGCAGAAATGAAAATATTCACAAGGGAAGAAACAGAAGAGTTATTGGATTTCAGTCGTAAAATTAACAAAG
>JAEINM010000080.1 GCA_016342385.1 Spirochaetaceae bacterium
ATGTAAATATACGCTTTCGGGCGGGTTTTGTACAATCACTTTCATTACTTCTGTACTGTACTTTTTCCACCTGTCTGTACTGTGATTTTTGCGATCTGTTGATTCGCATGATTTTGATATGTAATTGACAAAAACAAAAACTATGGCATTTTTTTCATACCTGATGGATAATGGAAATCACAAAAAACGGAGAGATTATGCAACTGGAATACAAAGGTAAAAAACCTATATTAAATAATATTGCCCTGGAAGCACCGGGCTGCTCCATCATCGGCGATGTCACACTGGAAGAAGATGTTTCCATATGGTTCGGTGCCGTTGTCCGGGGAGATGTGGAGGCTGTCAGAATCGGCAGGCGATCCAATATTCAGGACAATGCCACTGTGCATGTCAATCACGACACTCCTGCTCTTATCGGTGAGGATGTGACTGTAGGTCACAATGCTGTTATTCACGCCTGTACGATCGGAGACAGATGCCTCATCGGAATGGGAGCCATTATTCTGGACTATGCGGAAATTGGAGAGGATTCAGTCGTGGGTGCCGGAGCATTAGTGACCCAGGGGAAAAGATTCCCCCCTCGGTCACTGATCATAGGAAGCCCGGCTAAAGCTGTCAGAACAATCACCGATGAGCAGTGTAAACAGCTGAAAGAAAGTGCCGATACCTATGTAGAACTGGCACGGGAAACGGCGGAAACACTATGAATGATAAACGACCCCTTATTATCCTGGGAGCCATGGATGAAGAAATTTCAGCCTTTCTACAGGAAGCTCACATAGAGAATGAACTAAAATGGATGGATTTCACCTTTTATTCCTGCCAGCTGGCTGAAAGAAATATTGTTATAGCCAAATGCGGAGTCGGAAAAGTACTGGCTGCCATGGTGACTCAGAAAATGATTGATCTTTACACACCTTCAGCCATAATTTTTACCGGTATCGCCGGTGCTCTGAGTTCTCAACTGGACATCGGAGATATTCTAGTAGCTCAAGACTCCATTCAGCATGACATTGATGCCATTTTTTTAAATTTTAAACGGGGAGAGATCCCCTATACGCCATACAGGTTTATAAAATGTGATCAGAATCTCATCAGTGCTGCTCTAAGCTATAAAAGTGATAAACATAAAGTACTCAAAGGTCGTGTTTTAACGGGTGATCAGTTTATTGCCGATAAGCACTCGCCTGAAAAACACTACCTGACAGAAGAACTGATGGGTGATTGCGTTGAAATGGAGGGTTCCAGTGTCGGCCTGGTGTCTACAATCAATCAGATTCCCCATATAATTATCCGAACGATCAGTGATAAAGCCGATATTGAGGCGAAAATAAACTTCAGGGAATTTCTGAAAGAGGCATCAGAAAATTCCCTGAAGATTGTTAGGCATATAATAGAAAAGATCAGATAAAGACTTACTCTTCGTTATCCAGCTCTCGTGACGCTGTTATGGCAGCAATAGTACCATCAGCCACAGCTGTCGTAATCTGACGGTAAGCTTTTGACCGGAGGTCTCCCACGGCAAAAATATCTTTTTTGTTGGTTTTCATAAGATCATCAGTTTTTACATAACCCCACTGATCCAGCTCAAAGGCGTCTTCCATGCCGTCCAGGTTTGCCTGGAAGCCGACAAATACAAAAATACCATTGGTTCTAAGGCTCTTCATCTCTTTCGTTTTCAGATCTTCGACAATAACTTCCATATCCATTGTGCCGTGTTTTTTAAACTCTCTCGGTTCATGTTCTAGGTAAAATTCGATTTTCTCATTATCAAAAGCTTTTTTCTGCGCTTCTTTATTGGCCTGCATTTCAGCAAACTGATGAACTATGGTCACTTTTTTCGCAAATTTCGTAATAAAGAGAGCTTCTTCAATCGCCGAATTACCACCACCTATGACAACGACCTCTTTATCATCAAAATATTTGGCATCGCATGTGGCACAATAGGAGATTCCATCTCCACGGTACTTCACTTCCCCTTTGACTCCAAGGGGTCTCGGATTTGATCCTGTGGAAACAATGATTTTTTTGGCTTTCAGAGTTTCCACATCATCAATTACAATTTCTTTTTTCTCCAGATCAATAGATGTTATCTCCACTGCCGCTCTGTATTTGACTCCCGCTTCCTTCGCCTGTTCACTCATATAATGTGAGAGCATAAAACCCGGTTGAGGTTCTACAAAACCGGGATAATTGGAAACCTGATGTGTCGTGGCGACATACCCGCCCGGCATAGCTGTATCGACCAGAATGACATCATTGTGAGACTGTGCGAGATATAGTCCGGCTGTCAAACCAGCTGGCCCTCCACCGAGTACAATCACTTCACATTCAGTCTCAATATGCTTAATGGATTTTTTTATTTCTTCTGCTCTTTTTTCATGTATTAACTGATCGAGATTGCGTATCATGTCCGAACGCTTTACACCACCGCTCAGAGTATCACCGACTCTTTCACCTTTGTCGTAAAACAATACAGTCGGGGAAGAAACGACATCCAGACTAGTGGCCAGATCTTTATTCCCCTGACGGAATATTTTGACAAATTGTATATCATTTCCATACAACTCACTCAGTGCGTCATATTTGGTCGCCAGGGCTTCACAGGGAGGACATTCTGTTGAATAAAAGTCTACTACAACCTTATCTCCCTTTAGTACAATTTCATCAAATTTATCTGCATTAATCTCGATAATTTTTTCAGTCATTTTCTATTACTCCTTTTTCAAAATAGAGGGATATACCCATTTCCAGCAGTTCCTTAACCGGCCGGCAGTCGGGAGAATGTATCTCTCCGCTGTGATTATTCTTGGCAACAGAGCCGCATCCGCCTCCACATGCCAGTTGAAGAGAACAGTCATGACATTTATCTATGGTAGTGACATCCCTGCTCTCCCATTGTTCAATTATTTCTTCTCTCCTGCTTTCCACAGGATAGTAGGTTCCAAGTGATTCTCCCTCTTTTCCGACAGTAGCCGTACAGGAATAGATTCTTCCTGTAAAATCAAAGGCCCATTCTGTTTTACAGGCGGGGCACGAATCAAAAAGCGGTTCGGGGAGGTCTCCATTTTCAAAGATAAATTTGGAAATGGAATATGCCGGTCGATGGTATTGGATAAGCTGAGGATGGGCGACAATTAACTGATATAAATCCCGATAAAGACTGACTCTGTCGTACAATTTATTCTGATCTGACTGACAGAAATGGAGTTCATAATTTCTTCCCAGCTGTGTTTTAAACAAAGGATTGGCAGTCCACCCTTTTTCTATTGCATAATCTGCCAGCTGGACAAGGTCATTCATATTTTCTTTATCAACAACAGTTCTAAGATTTACGGCAAAACCGGCTTCAAGAGACTTATCGATGCCATTGACTATATTTTTAAAAGTGTCCTTTCCCCCGGCAAGAGGTCTTCGTTTGTTGTGAACAACCTCAGGGCCATCGACTGTAATCTGGATTTCTCTTATATGGCCTTTTTTTAATATGGGAATATATTCTTCAAGGCTGTACCCATTTGTTACAAAAGCAAGATCCAGATTATTCTCCCCTGCTTTTGTAACGAAATAATCTATGGCAGCTTTACTTTTTTCTCCAGGGAGAAGAGGTTCGCCTCCAAATACAGTTATATATTTTTTCTTACCGGCAAATTCCTTATTCACATAAGAGAAAAAAGAATCCATTACCTCTTGTGAAAGAGATTCGTCTTTTTCGGAGTACCCCTCCTGATAACAATAGGTGCATCTGAAATTGCATGTATACCAGGGAACAAAGAAAATTTGGATTTCTGAATCATCTCTGTTATCGAGAAAATTGAGATAACTATTCTTATAGATTTTCTCTTCTTCCGATTCATCGATCAGATAGCCTTTTTCTTTGTATTCTTCTATATCTGTATATGTGCCTTTTTGAATTTCTTCTGCTTTATCAGCTGTAATGATATCTGCATTCCCCGAAAGGGGATTGACCAGATAATAATTATCAGACTCACTGATTTTTGAAAAAATATTGTGTTTAGAAAAGTACATTGTTACTCCAAAAATAAATGATGGGGCTGCATAAAATACAACCCCATCAGAGTTGTTTAGTCGTGACAACCTGCTACTACTGTAGAGATTTTTGCACAACACTGAGCAACTTTTTTATCAGCTGCCTTTTTATTACGGACAAGTGATTTCATTATTCACCTCCTGTTCCTATTTAAAGATGAATCAGGTTCCGCAACATCTGGTACGAGTACCGGTTATTGTGAAACTGGAAACATCAATTTTCCCTTTTTTATATGGTTCGCTTTCTTCCAGAATTGTTATATCGGTAAAACCGGCTCTGGATAAAGTTTTCAGATACACTTCTTTTGTAACAGAACCGGCCCAGCATTCTGCTACAGCCTCGGGGTCACTTGAATATTCTTCTGGAACCGGTTCCGAAGAAAATATATCACTGACAGTAAATGTTCCGCCTTTCTTAAGAATCCTGTATATTTCATTCCATATCTGCTGTTTATCTGAAACGTGATTCAATACACAGTTGGATATAATGATATCAACTGATTTTTCTTCAAGAGGAATTTCAGACAGATCGGTCTGAATAAATTCAACATTTTTGACTCCAAGACGCTGGGCTGTTTTTTTTGCCTTTTTTATCATACCATCTGACAAGTCCAGACCATAGACAAATCCCGTCTCACCGACAATTTCTGCCAATCTGAGAGCATCTGTGCCACGACCGCTTCCCAGATCCACACAAACATCTCCCGGAGCCGCTTCACTTTTATCCAGGGCTCCGCCACAAGAAAGACAACATGAACTTTCTGCTAAATTACTGTATCTGATATTTATTTCATCACTCATATTTTTATTATCCGTTATTTTTTATTTTTATGGTATTTTTTTGATAATTTATTATACAAGGGAATATAGCAAAATTTTATATATATGTCAATCCATATATATAAAATTTTATTAAAAGGGGAAGAAAAAGGAATAAGGTATTTTATTTAGGGGGGAAATCAAAACTCGTTTCAAAAAGCTTTACCAGCTTCAAGCAGAATTGTTCTTCATCAGGACCGGATACGGAAATTTCAAGTGTATCATTTTTCATTAATCCCAAGGCGAGAAGATCCATGATGCTATTGAGTTCTATCTCAATCTCTTTTGATTTTAAAAGTATTTTTCCCGTATAATTTTGAGTCTCTGTAATTATAAGTCCCGATGGTCTTACATGAATTCCGAGCTCATTATGAATTATTGCTTTATGATTTACCATTTTACCCCTATAGGCTTTGTAGCCAATCTTCTGCATCTTCTCTGCTTTCAGCAAAATAAATAGAAGATCCCATAGAATTTAAAATTAGTTTTTTTACACCTTTTTCAACACCATATATGACTATGGCAGAAATCTTATTTTTGTTGTTTTCTATAAAATCTGTCAGCGCTTTTTTAAAAGAATTGGAGATAAAAAAATCTTCTAGATTAAATAATACCGGAATACTTTCGGCTGAACTGATAATCATTTTCTCTAAACCCGAGAACACTAGATGAAAATTACTATCCTTTAATTCTTTAAAATCAAAAAAACATAGGCTCTGATCACTCATTAATATAAATTATATCGATAATACTTAATTTTTAGTATAAAAAAATTAAATTGTATCCTTTTCCATTGAAATGAGAAAATCATCAAATTCAGATAGGCAGAAATCTTCAACTTTCTTATTAAATAGTTCATACCTTGTAAGAAATATTTCTCCATAAGCAGTTAAAGAGGTTCTCTTGCGGTTATTCCCCCCTTTCTGTCTTTCAAGAATGGTTCTATTTAATGATTTTTCAAGATTATTGAGGATTGTTATAGCTTTGGTATATGACATTTTCATATCTTGAGATGCTTTTCTGATTGATCCGTTTTTCTGTATTCCTTTTAACAGCCAGAGAACTCCTATCCCCATAAAAGACTGATTTGTATCGTCTTCAATATACAGCCGAATCTTAAGCTTCATTATTTCCTTCTTTTTTATTATATCGTTTCAGTATAGAATAATATAATACGATGTCTTAGGTATATAGAATTCGAGGTTTAAATGATATCAGATGTAATGGGCAAGAAGGTTTTTTTTGTATACCCTCACAGTGTTATACAAAATCAGCTGATACAGGATTTAATTGATAGAGAATATGAAGTATATTTTATAAATGATCACTCCAAAGTAGAATCAATTTGCGAATATTATACTTCACCCATTTTATTTATTAATATAGACGAGGGACTGGAAGAGCATGAATGGGAAGCTAATATACGAATCTTATTGGAAAAAGAAAGCACAAATCATGCCAGAATAGGGATTCTCACATATAACGAAAATGCTCAGTTGGCAAAAAAATATCTCATGGATCTCATGGTACCATGCGGATTTATCAAACTGAAACTGGGTATCAATGAAAGTACTAAGATAATATTTAAATTACTCGAAGCCAATGAAGTAAGGGGTAAAAGGAAATATATACGGGCAAAATGTTCTATTGATGATGCCTCATTCAATGTTGCCTATAACGGTACTCTCTGTAATGGTCATATAATAGACATCAGCTCTGTAGGAATGGCCGTAACCTTCGACAAACCGCTAGAAATCCCTAAAAATACCTATCTGAAAGACTTACAGTTAAAATTAAGGGGAATTCTCCTAAGAGTTTCTGCTGTTGTTATAGGATTTCGGCAGATAGAAGGAGATAAAACAGTTTATGTCCTGTTGTTTGATCAATATGTCAGCAATCAGATGAAATCCAGATTACGTTTATTTATTAACAAAAGTCTGCAGCATGAAATGGAAAAAAAGTTAAAAATTATATAAGGAAATACGATGAACCGCCTACGGCACATTAAACAGGATAAGACAAAAGGCATAATTTACCTTCACTCTATGCCGGGGAAAAAAGAGGATCTTCAGGAATTTATGAAACACATAAATGTACTGAATGTCAGCAGAATATTCTGTTTAACTCACAAAAGAGAAATAGAACAATATTCACCTCATTATCTCGATGCCGTCTATTATGGACATTACGATAGTATTAATATTACCTACTGTCCCTGCCCGGATTTCGGAATTCCCCAAAAAGAAAAGGACCTTATTATTTACGAAAAAGCCATTCACGAGGCGTATAATACTCTCAAGGGTAGTAATATTCTTATCCACTGTCAGGGAGGTATTGGAAGGACTGGAACATTTGCTGTCATTTTGCTCCGACAAATCGGTTTTTCTTTTGAAGATGCCCTGAAATTAACCAATAGTGCCGGCTCCAATCCGGGAAATCATGAACAATTAAATTTTGCAGAAAACTATAAGATTGCTCCCCGATGAGTATTCAACAGTATTTTTTCTTATTTTATAGAAGATACTTTTCATAGATGAAAAAACACGCCTGCTCACAATCATCCTTGAAAAGACATTAATGATGATTACCACATAGACAATTCTTCCCAAGTCGATACTTAGAGTATTGATTCCCCTGAGCTTTAAAGGTGTTACATTTTATTGTTATGGCGTTTTCAAAAATTGAAAATATTTGAAATTGACTGTAGATTCAATGCAGAGGTACATTTTGTATAAAATTGGTGATTTTTCCCGGTTGGGACAGGTTTCAGTACGCATGCTTCGTCATTATGATCAGCTTGATCTTTTAAAACCTGAAAACGTGGATTATTCTACAGGTTATAGAAGTTATTCCATTAAACAGCTCCCCAGTCTGAACCGCATTCTCTTCTTAAAGGATCTGGGTTTTACTCTTCAGCAGGTTAAAGAAATGCTGGCAAATAATGTGAACATTGAAGAGATGAAAGCCCTGCTTCGGGAGAAACAGCAGGCACTGGAAGAGGAATTAAATCAGGCGAAACATCGTTTCGATGCAGTGAGCCTACGCCTTGAGCAAATTGAAAATGAGGGGAAAGAACCCCTTTATGAAGTGATGCTTAAAGAAAGCCCTCCCCTGATCCTGGCATCGGTACGGAAAACAGTACCTCATACGTCTCAAATGGCTCACTATTGCCAATCCATGCACCAGGAACTCTATTCTCTCCTGAAAGAACATCACATTCAACATGAGGGACCAGAGATTACTCTTTACCATGATAAAGAATACCAAGAAGAAAATATGGATGTGGAAATGGGAATTTGTCTGAACAAAAATTTCATTTTTGAGGGAACACTTCCTGTGAATCTATCGGTCCGCAATCTGCCAAAAGAAAAAAAAGTAGCCTCTCTAATCTACAAAGGCCCCTATGAAGGCACGTTTTCCGGAGTTCTGGCCCTTTTAAACTGGGTAACATTAAATGATTGGAATATATCCGGAGCCTTACGGGAGATTCAGCTTTCGGGCCCCACCCACAACGACAGGGGAGAGGTCCAGACAGAACCCGTAACAGAGCTTCAAATTCCTCTATTTGAGTAGGAGAATTTTCATCAGAATAAAAAAATCAAAAATTAATAAAAAAACTCTTTACCCTGACACAGTGTCAGACTGTAACTTCTGCTTATAAGCATAAGGAGAAGTTTAATATGACTAAACAAATCATAATGGGGACCGGACCTTTGGGACTGGCGATAATGGATGAACTGCTTTCCCGGGATCAGCCAGTAACATTGATCAGCCGTAGCGGTAAAGTCAGGGAAAAACTGCCGTCAACTGTTGAACTGCTTTCTGGCGATATCAGTGATCCTCACCAGGTAAAAAATCTCTGTACCGGAGCGGAAAAGGTATATTTCTGCGCTATGCCTCCCTACACAAGATGGCCGGAAGAATTTCCGGCACTTCTGAACGGTGTCATTGAGGGGTTGGCCCACAGCGGTACGACTTTAATCTATGGGGACAACCTGTATATGTATGGCTCGACTCAAGGAAAAGCCATGACTGAAGATATGCCCTATAAAGCTGACAGTCGAAAGGGAAAGGTAAGGGCTGACTTATCATTCAGGTTGTTAGAAGCCCGAAAGTCCGGAAAACTGGATGTGAAGATATTGCGTGGCTCAGACTTTTTTGGTCCAAGGGTGCAGAATTCGAGCTTTGGTACACCTGTATTTCAAGCCGCTCTGGAAGGAAAGACTGTCAACCTATTGGGCAATCCCGATCTTCCTCATTCCATTACCTATATTAAAGATTTTGCCCGTTCGATGGTTCTTCTGGCAGATTCTCCGAAAGTAGAACCTGCCGTTTTTCATGTACCCAATGCACCGGTCGGCAGCTCCAGGGATTTTGTGGTACAGGTGGAACGGGAGCTGGATATGAATCTAAAAATCCGGGCCACAGGAAAAAAAATGGCAACCTTTTTAGGACTGTTCATACCCATAGTAAAAGAGATGAAAGAGATGATCTATCAGTGGGACGAGCCCTTTATTGCAGACCATTCCCTCTTTTCCAGTCATTTTGATTTCACCCCGACCCCCCGAGATGTCGCTATAAAAGAAACCGCTTTGTGGTATCTAACTCAAAAACAAAAAGGAGGACAATAAGATGTCTATTAACAATAAATCTCATAAAATTACAGGAAGCCTTTTCCTGCTCTATTTTGCAATTTCCATGGCCTGTTACTTTATTCTGGCCGCGGTTTTCCAGTTCCCTGATATACTGAGGGTCGATGGAACAACCCGTTTTAACTTATTTCAGGCCAACCAGTCTATTATTGTTCCGACCTATTATTTTTGGTCTCTTACAGGTTTTCTGCAGATACTCATGTCCACCATGCTTTACTCCCTTATTGAGAGAAAAGATGCGCTCTCATTAACGGCCATGGTCATGGGAATCCTTTCCGGGGTGTTTCAACTCATAGGTTTTATTCGATGGGTCGTATTTATTCCCCTACTCTCCTCGGCTTATCAGACAGGCGAAATCTCTGCAGAATTAACCTTCTTTTTTGAAGAAATAGCCAACGGCTATCTCGGAATGTCACTGGGTGAACATATGGGGAATCTCTTTTTGGCTTTCTGGATATTTCTTGCAAGTCTCAGTCTCTACAGATCCACAGTGGTGCATAAATCACTGGCCCGCATGGGAGGAATTATAGGATTACTCTTTATGGTTTTTTCCTTTGAATCACTCGGTGCAATCTTTTCCCCACTTACCATAATTACAGTACCTCTCTGGGGCGTTGTTTATATATGGCTGATATTTCTGGCTATTTCTTTTTTCCGGTATAAAAAGGGAAAAGAGGCAAAACCCCTTCACTGGGGAATCTGGCTGGGAGGATTCATCTTCTGGCTGTGCAACGTGATTCCCGCCTTTCTATAAAAAAAGTTCCCGGAGGTAAAAAAAAATGAGTAAAGCTGTTTTTGGGAGTGTTCCCGCCTACGGAGATACTTATCCCCTGCTGGCCACGTTAAAAGAACTGGTTCAGCAGGGTGAAGAGGTTATCTATTATGGAACCAGAGAATTTCAGACCATGGTGGAATAAATCGGGGCTGAATATCGAATATATAAGGGAGAGGTGAACTCCATTGACTTTGTCCTGGCCGAAATAAATTGTCACGACCCAGATTCTTGAGCTTTATAAAGTTTTGTTATAGTGCAGTTAACATCCTATACTTGAAATATGAGTCTATCAGATTTTTTTGATAAAAATATTCCCATAAAGTTAAAAACGGATCTGCTTTTATGAATAGGAGTTAGATTGAGATGAATTTATTTTTGAGAAAACTGATTTTAACTTTGGTCTTTTTTCTTTCTATTGCTTCTGTCCAAGGTCAAACAATTGTAGTAGGAGTAGCGGATGTATCTAATGATGTATTCGCTTTTGAAAATAACAAAATTCAGAAATCCTTTGGTTCTATTTTTCAATGCATCCTCGACAATAGCTCTATGGATTATGTATTTCGAGTACTTCCTTTGGCTAGATTGATATCTGAGCTTGAATCGGGAAGGATTGATGTGGCAATCCCTCTTGGAGAAACCGATAAAAGGAATGAGTTCGGGGAATTTGCTGTTAGTATTGTAGAGATCCCGTACATCTTATTGATTCTTGATAAAACATTGAAACAGGGAGACAGCATAAAAGGGCTTGAGGTTATAACTCAAAGAGGTTCTCATTTCCAGGAGATAGCCGAAGGGCTGGGAGCCGATGTCAAGTTAACTAATACTTATGAAGGAGCAATCAATATGGTTCTTGCTAATCGAGTATACGCCTTTATAGGTCCCGAAAACATGTTGCCATTAGCTGACCAGTCAAATATGAGTAATGCATCGATTATACAGTTCGGAATATATGGGGTAGGTTTTTATGTTTCCAATCAATCCAACTATCAATCAGAAATTATAGAGAATTTGGAAATGGGGTATGATGCATGTACAAATCCATAGTCGAAACTTACCTGCCTCAATGGGAAAAGTATACATATCGGGAAAAAGTATTATATTAGTGAATCATCAATAAAATAAAATTAAGAGACTGTAAATAAATTTGTGTAAAGCTCCAAATCTTTGTATAAGAAGAGAGGAGCTTTTATTACTGAATTCAGCCTTGTTACCAACTTCCCAATATATCAAAATTAGAGATGGGATAGATCTAAGATTTAAACTCAGGGATTTTGTCGAAAAACTGAGAAACATCTGTACAAAAATCCCTATAATTTGAATTTTCTAAAATTAAATTCATTATTTATCCTTTAATCATGAAATTAATTTATTGCATCCCATTCAGGATTATCTCTTTCAGGAACAGAAGACATAATATTATCAAAATTCTTCAATTCCAGATTATCAATTAGGTGGTTTAATGTGTACTCAAAAGTGTCTGGTAGTATTTGGTTTGCTAGAGTAACGGGGATCATCAGTTGCTGGTCATATGAATAATACTTGTAT
>JAEINM010000081.1 GCA_016342385.1 Spirochaetaceae bacterium
GACCTGAATAGTCTTGTCACAATCCAGAATCGTAAAGATAATAAAACCATATCGTTACACATACCGGACATGAGGATAACAGATTATTATATAGAAGACCGCAGACCGGATAAGGATAATTTTCCCGATGCAAAACTGACTCCCGGCCAATGGAGGGATCTTGTTGACTTTATTAATCCCCTTATTGTGGAAAAAGTTATTCAGCTTGGTATCTTGGATAATGCCAGGAAAAACAGTCAGTTGCTGATGGAAAAAATACTAATGGACAGCGGATTTTCCGAGGTATATTTTACAGGATTGGATTTATGAAAAGATCAATTTATTTTCTATTGTTTTTAATGATTCCCTATTTTCTCACTGCAGAAGATCCTGTGGTCAGTATTTATGATGAGTTTGATGACGGGCTCTTCGGGAAAAGTATTCACAGGGGTGTCATTGTCTCAGTAAAAAAAGAAGCCTTTACCCGGGCCGAGACATTTAAAGTAAAAAATGATGATGAAGAGGGTTATTTAACAGCTGTTGTTATGAGTAAGGACAATGCCGAAAAGCTGCAAAAGGGATATTTTCAGCTGAACAATAAAACAGCGGGAGAACACACCGTTTATATTTATAGTAGAGAAGGACTTCATATTGAGTTTTCCATAGAAAAAGCAAATACAAAGCTTATCGATATTGTTAGTGATTATTACCGCAATGATGAATTGTGGCACGACCCTCTTGTGGAATATTATCGCGAGAACTATGTCATAAGAATACATGCTGCGGAAAATGTTTTTGACAGCTGGTCTGATGAAATAACCTACAATGAGGCGATCGTTGCAGCAACTCTGATCGGTGATTCTGATCAGTGGTTGTGGGGAATCCACGATGGAAGCGATATCTTGAATAAAGGATACTGATAAGAGTTGATAATTATAAGCTTTTCAGGTTATATTATCGTCGGACAAATAAGGGGTTGCATCAGAAGTGATCTTTGGCCATGATTCTTCGCTAAATCCTGGTTTTCCCTGGAATCATAACCAATTCTACATTTCTGATAAAGCCTCATAGAGGGTTTTCAAATGAAAAGTACAGATATAGAAAGAAGAAATAGGGATCTGAAAAGGTCCCAGAAAAAGCAGGAAATGCTTGAACGGCGAACAACGAAAGAAAACAGAAGTGTGGGTGATTTTATCAATGCCTTTGTAGAATTGTTTTTTTACGACGGGGAAAAAATCTACAATCTGGAAATGAGTGATGATATTTTGTTTCTTCTCGAAGAGATGAAAGATGAACAGCCGGAAAAACAGTGGATGAATATTATTACAAAAGCTGTCAAAAAGACTAAGGTAAAAGCCAAAGATGAAGCAATAGAAATGCTGAAAGAAATTGCTGAGATTTAGGAAAAAAAGCACCATCCGGTGCTTTTTTTTAATCCTCAACCCATTGTATACTGCGCAGTATTGTTTAGCCAGGGAGCATCCAGTCTTCATCTTCTCTTAGAAGAAGAAGGGTGTAATGGTAAAAGGGATAAAGATGACAGAACAGAAATTAGTAAAATTTACCAGATTATTAAAAAAGAAACACAGCGAACTAAGAATCTGGGCAAAATCCAATGGCATCTCCTGCTATCGGGTTTACAATAAAGATATGGGAGACCTCCCTTTTTCCATCGATATATATGATAAGTACCTTCATATTGTTCAATATGAGCAAAAAGGTGTAGCCAGCTTATCCCAAAGGGACGCCCTTCGATTGGCAGATGCGGCGGGAAAATCTCTGTATTTTCCCGAGGACAGAATTTTTCTGAAATATAGAACGAAACTGAATGAAGGTGAACAGTATCAGAAATATTCAGCAGAGAATATTACAGCTGTTATTCAGGAATTCGGTTTGAATTTTAAGGTAAATCTCTCTGATTATATCGATACGGGGCTATTTCTCGATCATCGCGATACAAGAGCTCTTGTCAGACAAAATGCTGCGGGCCGAAAAGTTTTGAATCTTTTTTCCTATACAGGGTCATTTTCTGTATATGCTGCAGCCGGGGGTGCTGTTTCCACGACGACAGTGGATCTTTCCAATGTCTACCTGAACTGGGCAAAAGAGAATATGGAGCTCAATCATTTTAAGTCAGCAGCCCATACCTTTGTCAGCTCCGATGTCTTTAAATATCTCGATGAGGCGATTTCTCAAAAAGAAAAGTATGACCTGATTGTCCTTGATCCTCCTACCTTTTCCAACAGCCGGAAAATGGATAAAAAACTGGATATTCAGAAGGATCATGTCGAACTGATCAATAAATCTCTCAAACTTCTGTCAAAACGGGGTTTTATCCTGTTTTCTACGAATTATACGGATTTTAAAATTGACCTGAAGGTCAGGGATCGGGGATTTGTAACCAACATTACCGATGAAACCATCCCCGATGATTTTAAAGGTAGCAAAATTCATAAATGCTGGCATATAGAGAAGCGAAAGTAGCCCTTCTGTATTAGATCACTCTTTCTTCGGAAGTGATTTCATTAAAAGCTCATATGATAAATCAGTCAGTTTATTAATTTCTTCTTCCGGAAGATTTCCCTGAATCTTAAATATATTCCAGTGTACTTTGATGGAATCTGCAAATCTCAAAAATGCATATGCAAGGTTCATGCAAAATGGATTCAATAGCCTAAAATAGCTGAGAAAATGGAGGTTTTGCATCTATGCTAATTAAGACAGAATACACCTGTCATCCATCCTGTCCCAGCCGTAGATATTCAATTGCGGCTTCACCGGTTATTCTGAGGTGCAATGATCCGTCTGCTTCGGTTCCGGCCATTTTTATACGACTTAATCCGGAACCGGGAATGAATTCTTTAATACCCTTTTCCGATTGAGTTGCCAGAACCTGTAACTCGTCTTTAGAATTAATAAAAACAAGGACAAAATCACCTTTTGTAATTTCGGTAATAAACTCGATCTGCACTTCATCTCCCTCTTGTGCTGAAACCAACGCGATGGTGTCGCCCCCGGAAAAAGAGGAAAAACTGATATCGCTTCGATTGTTATGAGATTGCGCCAGTCTTTCACTGTAAGAAGAGTCATCAGCTTGTGTAATCAAATACTCATAATTCTGAGTGTTTTCAGAATCGAATATACCGTAACCAAAAGAATTGAAATGGGAAAAAATCAAAACAAGAAATGAAATCAGTACATATCTATTTTTATTCATGGTATTAAATCCTTCTCTCTCGAATTTACCTCACAAATTAAAAATATCAAGAATAAAAAATAGCAGCGAGAACTTTAAAAACCGCCAGAACCCTTATTGTCGATAAAAAGACAAAATGTTTTTCAAATAATCATGACAGTGATGTTCTCTCTGGATGGGGGAATGAGTTTTTCCAGACCTGTGAGGATCAGGTTGATTCCAAAAAGGAAGTCCTCCTCGGGATCGTATTTATTTTCAATTGCCTATTCGGTCATTTCATAAGAAGAGGAGTAATAAATGGTTAACCTGTCTGATAAGAATTTACAGAAAATCGGGGAAGTTTCGGCAATTGTCTCTACAGCGTCGTATATCTTCGGTATCGGTCTTTTCGCAATGATGATGACACCTCTGAATAATCCCGGACAAGCTGAAATCTTCAAGATATTCCTGGCCAATATCTCTTTGAGAATAGATATCTCAGACAAATATCTGGGTAGTCTCTGGATTGCGATGGTTTCTTTTGTCCCTATCATTCATTCATTTTTCCCCAAAAAAAGTCTATTGCTTTTTCTCTAGATAACATTAGAATTTTATTGAACAGGGACACAATGGATGAATAAAAGTAATATTAATATTTTCGTATGGATGTGGGCTGGATTTATGGCTCCTCCCATTGTCTGGCTCAGTGCCGGGGCATTTTTCGAAATCTGGTCTCTTGAGGAACTGATGAGGATTCTCCTGTCACCATACATTTGGATCTATGTCATACTCTTTCTCTTTCTGGTCACATGGCTGCTTTTTAGAGAATTGAGATCTATAAGTCTTTTTAGGAGTTTAAAGCAGGGTATAGAAAAGGCGCAGAGAGCCGTATACAGGACACCCTGGATATTTCTTATTTCCATGTCCGTCTATTGCATCGCTGGCCCCAATGTCGCACTTCTCGGGCAGACACTGAAGAATCCCTTTCTGGATTCTTTTGAATATCTGATGGCAGAACTTCTCGGGGTCCCTCTGATATTACTATTCTGTATTCCTTTCTTCATCCTCTATATTCGCTCCATCGAGGACCATACCAAAGACCTTCCCCTTCCTGAGAAAAAATATAAATTCATGACATTACGGACAAAACTGGTCATCAGTTTTCTCCTGAATATTTTTGGCGGTCTCCTGACATTGCTTATAGCGGGTATGAGTCTCGTTTACAAGGTCCCTGCCGAGAAAATAGTATCGTCCTTTATCTTCAAATCATCTATTGCCGCCCTATTGGTTTTCGCTGTTTCTCTGCTGAATCTGGCATTGATTGTGAAAGCCATAGTCAATCCCATTAAAATGATGATATCCTCATTCTCCACTCTTTTTACTCATGTAAAAGAAGGGAAGGGGAATCTCAGACTAACACATTTTGTTACAGTGAGAGATGAAATAGGTTATGTATTCGAGCAGTCTGAACATTTTATGAATGGATTCTCGGATCTTGTAAGAAAAATTCAGCTAATGGGAGAGACTTCAAATAAAACCAATAGTGAACTTCTTCAGGAAATCAGCAGTAACAGCGAACAATTCAATCTTGTGGGACAATTGACTGATTCTGTTGAACAGGATACCAGAGAACTGGAATTATCTTTGGGAGAGATCTCAGAAAGCACTCAGGGGACTGCGGACTTCTTCAATAAAATGGAAGAACACTTAACAGAGCAGAAAGACGTATTCACAATGATGAACAGAGATAATGAGCAAGTCTCCATCGGAATCGGAAAAGAGATGGAAAATCTGTCCAATTTAATCACCCTTTTCGAATCGGTACAGAATTCTGCCATTGAATCGGAACATTCAATGGTCAGGACAATCCGCAATGTCGAAGAGCTTATCCTGTCAGCTAAAGTAATTGAAGATACAACAAAACTGATCGAAGATGTGGCTCAACAGACTAATCTTCTCGCTATGAATGCCTCAATCGAAGCGGCACATGCCGGCACTTCAGGGCGTGGATTCGCTGTTGTCGCCGGGGAAATCAGAAAACTGGCTGAAGCCACTCAGAAGAATTCTAGCAATATAAATTCCTCTCTGAAAAGCATGACCGAGGCAATCTCAGACACTTCCGCTTCATCTCAGCATACCGAAGAGAACCTGAAATCTATGATAGGAGAAATAAGCGGTCTATCAGATTTGTCTAGACAGTTAGAGATTTTTCTCGGTTCCATACAGAATAATTTCGGGAAGCTGAGCAGCAGTATGGAAAACCTCGACAAAAATATATCCGGTTTATCTGGCAAATCGTCAGATGTGAAGGAAAACATTCAAACAGTTATCAGTGTTTTTGAACAGTTTTCCTCAGGCTTCACTAAGACGAGAAACTCTGTTCAATCTGTATCGGAAAAACTCAACAGCATACGTGGTGCAATGAACCATATCTCAGAACTGGGCAATAGTACATCGGGAGAAGTCAAAGTTCTCCACGATGTAGTTAAAGGGTATGAATTGGACTAGATATCTCTCTAGCTGCTCCTATTTCGGCCTCTGCCAACAAGAGCGATCTTAGGATTAATTGATTTCTGTTTTGGCGGTAATTTATTGTTACTACACCTTCGGCAGTGACTTCAGGACCAGCCCATAAGACAAATCAATCATCTTCTTAATTTCTGAATCCGGCCGATTCCCCTGGCAATTAATCGTATTCCAATGCCGCTTAATGGAATAACCGTTATTGTACACTTTCTGGAATCTCAATCCCAATCCAGTTTGTGTCAGATTCATTAGCAGTTAATTATTGTAAATAATCCAGATTATATGGTAGTGTTTATTCCGACTATTAGCTGAAAAATTTATCAATATATGAAATATCACTAGTAATAATCGAAAAATATTGCTGCTGGTTATTATATATACTATTATTAGATAAAGAGGTAATCATGATAGAACGAACAAGGTATACAGATAAACTGATTCAGTATCGAGACAATGATTTTGTAAAAGTGATTACCGGTGTTAGACGATCAGGAAAATCTTCTTTACTTGCTCTGTTTAAAGAGTATCTTCTTCAACAGAGTTTGGAAGAAAGTCAGATTATTGAGATCAATTATATATTTGACGATTTGAAAACTGGGCAATCCTTACACAATTACATAAATGATAAAGTGCAAGATGGTAAAAGAATGTATTTTTTAATTGATGAAGTACAGGAGCTGTCAGAGTGGGCAAAAGTCATTAACAGCCTAAGGGTCAGTTTTAATGCAGATATTTATGTGACAGGTTCAAATTCCAGAATGTTTTCAGGGGAACATCTTACATATCTTTCCGGCCGATATATAGAGATCAAAATTTTGCCTCTGTCTTTTAAAGAGTTTCTTGATTTTAAATCATACGATGAGAAAAATGTGGAGGAGCATTTAAACGAGTATCTTCTTGTCGGATCTTTTCCAGCGGTCAGCCTGGCAAATCAACAGGAGTTGATTGAGGCGATACTGTCAGGTTTGTTCGATTCCATATTTTCAAGAGATATTATACTCAGAGGAAAGATCAGAGATGAAGGTGCTTTTTATAAAGTGGCAAAGTTTGTATTTGAAAATATTGGCAATAATACCTCAGCTAATGCAATCAAGAACACAATGATATCCCATGGACACAAAATTACTTCTGATACAGTTGACAATTACCTTCAGCTGATGTGCGATGCACATATGCTCTATCAATGTGAACGATATGATATAAGAGGAAAAGAACGGCTGAAAACCAACGGTAAATACTATGTCGTTGACACTGGGTTAAGAAATAAACTTATCGGAAATCGTGATGGAAATATTGGTCATGTGATAGAAAACATTGTGTACCTTCAACTACTCCGATTAGGTTATGAAGTAACGGTAGGTAAAAATATGTCTTACGAGGTTGACTTCATCGCTGTTAAAGGATCCAGGAAAATATATTTTCAGGTCAGCCTGACTGCACTTGACGATAGTACATATAAACGAGAGATGACTTCTCTGCTGAAAATCAATGATCAATTTCCAAAATATTTGATAACACTGGATAAGCTTAACCTGTCAAAAGACGGTATAGTTCATTTAAATCTGTATGATTTTCTTTTAGAACGAGTTGATTTTGAAGCTTAACAGTAAAACTAGCCCATTTTATCAGAGCTTCTCCCGCTCCGCTTTCGGCAGCGACTTTACAACAAGCTCATAAGACAGTGCAATCATCTTCTCAATCTCCTCGGCCGGCAGATTCCCCTGTACGTTCACAGTATTCCAGTGCTTCTTAATGGAATAACCGTTATTATACAGTTGAGAGTGCTCTAAATTCACTCTAGAACCAAATCCAGCTCTTCCTTCTGCTTTTTCGCCGCTGTTGACCAACGATAGTGAATACGAATGAACCGCCATCTATCTGAAGCAATACCGCCACCGTTCCCGTTGTAGTGTATGTGATCACCTCAGTTGCCCCGGCCTTGCCATCAACCAAACACTATGTTTCTCACGGCCGAAACGCACTACACACAATCTTTGAAAATCATTTCACTGATTTCATCGAGTACTATGACGAGAAGTACGCGGCAACCTACGGAAGATACCGCCTCGAGCGTATCCAGCAGATCTGTGATAGGTTTTCTCTATGCGGTGGCTATTTACAGGGTGTCGCACGGATCCGCTGCACCAATCCTGAGTGCGGCCTGGTCGGTGCCTCCGGCAGATTCCCCTGTACATTCTACTGAGTACTGGCACCTGAGGATCTAAAGAAGTTGATTACTGGAATATCGTGGATTATATTTATATCATAGTATTTGAATTATTGGATCAGGCGGTCAGAAATGACGCTGCCGGGCATTTATATGCAGCAGGAAAACCTGTGGGACCACTTGCAGAGGTGTTCTACTGGATATTTTTTGCCTTTGGAACATCCCTGTTAATTACTGGAACAGGGAGCCAACATGAAAATTATCGGAAAGCCAACTATTAACCCGTTTTTCTTTTATTCGGGTAAAATCTCAAGCTACCTTACCTGGGTATACCTCATTCTATCACTAGTAAATTGTTTTGATCTCTCAATAGTATCACTTCCCATCGCGAAAAATGCCGCTTTTGTCATACTGTTATCAGGCCTCTTATTTAGTATACTCAGTATGTTCAACCTGGGTAAATCGACATCACTGGGTTTACCGGAAGAGAAAACAGTATTAAAAAAATCAGGATTGTACAAAATAAGCAGAAATCCCATGTATATAGGTTTCAACCTTCTTACAATCTCTTCCATTATTTATACCGGAAATCTTTATATTCTACTGCTGGGGTTATACAGCATCATAATATATCACCTTATCATCGTGAATGAAGAGAAATTTCTGGAATCCCGTTTTGGCGCGGAATATTCAGAATATAAAGCAGAAGTGAGGAGATACCTATGAACGATAAAAAACAGAATAAATCCAAATACTCTCTAATGATTAAGAGCATCATTCTGATTCTTCTGGGTATTACAGGTTTCGGCAGTCTTCTCTTTATCTCAGCCGGTACATTTCGCTACTGGAACACATGGCTGTTCCTGGCTGCATTCTTTATTCCCGATATACTGCTGATCATCTATTTATTTTTTAAAGATCCGGAACTCCTCCGGAAGAGACTGAACAGTGACGAAAAAGAGAAGGTTCAGGCTCTTGTCAGCCTTCTATATCGTTTGACCGGTGTGCTTGTGATGCTTCTGTCGGGATTGAATTATCGGTTTGGGTGGTCGGAAGTGCCTATTCCCGCTGTCATAGGAGCAGCGGTAATCATGGTTCTCGGATTTTCGCTTTCCGGTGTCGTCATGCGTCAGAATCGTTTTGCCTCCCGGACAATTGAAATCCAGAACGGTCAAAAAGTCATCGACACGGGTCTTTACTCAGTTATCCGCCACCCTATGTATCTCTCGGGCCTTCTCCTTTATTGCCCGATGCCCCTTGTCCTCGGTTCCGTATATGTATTCATTCTTACATTGATCATTACTCCCTTTTTGATGGCTATAAGGATTCTCAATGAGGAAAAGGTTTTAAAAGAGCAGCTGGCAGGATATGAGGAGTATATGCAGAAAGTTCCGTATAGGATGATACCATTTATCTGGTGAAATCCTGGTAATTTCTTCCAGCACTCCCATATAAAAAGGGTTTCAATGTTCCTTAATGGAATAACCCTTATTATACAACTGAAAAGAATGGTACTTAAAGGTGCTGACCAATAATAAATATTCAGTCAGAGGGTTCAAAATATGAAGAATCAAGACAGATACTATACAAATGTAATGCCTGACTACTACCGGAAGCTGAAAACATTTAGAGAATATTATCCCTCCAAAAAAGCAGAAATCAACGGAACAGAATGGGAGTATATCGATAGGAAAAAGGGATCTGAAACCGTTCTGTTTTTATCCGGAGCAACAAGGACTGGAGAAACCAATATTAATAATCTGATCCGTTATAAAAACCGCTTTCGAATAATCTCTCCTTCATACCCACCCTGGGGAATTTCAATGCATTGGTCGAGGGTATCCGAACCATTCTGGATCGAGAGGGTGTTGGAAAGGTTCATAAAATCTTGTTGAAGACGGGAAAAGCTTGATTTAGTTAATCTTCTCCTGTTCTTTCTTCGGCAGTGATTTTACAACCAGCTCATAAGACAAATCGATCATCTTCTTAATCTCTGAATCGGGAAGATTCCCCTGGCAGTTAATTGTATTCCAGTGCTTTTTAGTGGAATAACCGTTATTATACACTTTCCAGATAGCTGTTCAGCTTTTCAACTTCAAACAGTGGAATCCCAATCAGATTGCTTGTTAATGCCTTCTCTGATTCTGAGGAAGGCAGTTTATGATTGATTATTGAAACCCGGCTCCTCCGCTCCATAAGGTCAAACTTAACAACCTGCTTCGGGCTTTTAATTTCAATATATTTCCAAAGGGATTTTATTTTTCCGGTTTTTCCCGCTTTAACTTCAATCGGAAAGATATTTCCTCCGTAAGCGTATATAAAATCAATCTCAGCGGCACCCTTTCGCTTATTATTAAGCCAGTAGTACAACTCGGGTGCAGGATTTTTTGAGTTGATGAATTTGAGATGCTGAGCAATAAACTGTTCAGCCATAGCACCCTTTGTTATTAGTTTATCTGATGAAAGACTGAAAATGTCAGACCATCTCGTATCATGGAGGGCATTGTAAAGTCCAATATCAAGAAAAAAGAGTTTTAATGTAGATGGATTTGTTCCTGCAGATAATGGTAATCCATTACAGTAGTTGAATGTTGTTTTGGTAATAACTCCGGCTTTGGCAAGCAGGTCGATCGCCAGTTGTACGCTTTTTGAATGAGCATTCGCCACATCGGAAAACACAACTTTATCTCCAAGATTTGCCGCTGCATAATCAAAGACATCCATGACTCGGGAGTATTCTTTATTTGATGTATACTTGGGAATATCATCACGGTAGGTCTGAATAATCGAATTGTGAATATCCCGGATTTCTTCGTGATCTCCGCCATCTGTCCAGCATTTAACTGCTTCAGGCATCCCTCCGGTATAATAAAATTCCTTTAGTAAATTTGCTCCTTGCTCCAGCCAGGTAGGATCGCTTTCATCGTCAAGAGTGATTTCATTGAATCTCTCCAAAAAAATATCCTCTTTTTTAGCCATGAGGAATTCACTGAAAGTCATTGGTCCCAACTGATAATATTGGACCCGGCCTACGGGCATGGAAAAGCGGGCGGCATCCATGGTGACTTCAAGTAAAGAACCCGCTGCAATGATTCTCAACTCTGGTTTTTTTTCATAGAAATACCGCAAGCGATTAATAACTTTCGGCTGGAGCTGAACCTCATCAAAAAAGAGCAGAGAATCACTACCTACTTTTTTCCGGGAAACGAGTTCGATCTCCTGTATAACTTTTTCAATAGAAAAGGACGTATCATTTTCTATCTGTCGAAGTTTTACTGTTTCAAAATCCAGCTCTATAAGATCAATATTATGCTGCCGGCAAAATAGGTGGACCAGCGTTGATTTTCCCACCTGACGGGCACCCCGTAGAATGAGGGGTTTAGAATTAGATTTTCTATACCATTTATCGAGGAATTCAAGGGCTTTTCGTTTCATAGTTTATATGATAATCCTTTACACCAAAATAGCAACCTGATTTAGTTGAAATATTCTGAAATAGCAAGCTATTTGGAGTTGGGGATGCCAAAAAACAATGGCGTTAACATGTATAATAAAGGAAGCACATCTGAAATCCGTGGTATTTTATATATTCTCCCGCTCTGAAGGATTATCATAAAGGTGCAGTCTAAAAATACCCGAAAATAGAGGGGTATGAAAATGAGACAGTACAGTAAAAAGTTTAAAGAACAAGCATTAAAGCTATCCGATGAAATCGGATTAAAGAAAGCATCGGAGCAATTGGGTGTTAATTACGGAACTTTAGCCGATTGGCGAAAGACCAGGAAGAAAAAAAATGGTGAGAAATCAGCACCAGAGACATCTCCTCTGACAGAGCGGGAAAAACTATTATTGAAAGAAAATCAGGAGCTAAAAGAAGCGAATGAGATTCTGAAGGATGCCGTGGTGTAGTTTAATACATCCGGACACATGAATCAGGCAGAACTCCTATAATAATGATGAAATAAACCTGATAAG
>JAEINM010000082.1 GCA_016342385.1 Spirochaetaceae bacterium
GAAAAGCAGATGTTGTTCTTCTCGATTTAAATATGCCTGAAATGTCCGGTATGGATATTCTCACAATAATAAAAAAAGAACAACCAGTACTGCCGGTTATAGTTATAACGGGGCAAAGTGATATTGGCACTGCAGTTGAAATTATGAAAGGGGGTGCCTATGATTATTTGGCAAAACCCAATGATATCGGTCGTGTTGCGGTTTCTGTACAGAATGCTCTGAAAATAGGAGAATTGCAGAATTCTCTTCACCTGCTGAAAAAAGAGTTTTTTAAAGAGGATCTTGAAAGCTCAGAGAGCTTTTCAGATATTATAACGTCAAATCCCGCTATGTATAAAATATTTCATTACATGGAAGCGATCCGCTATTCCAAACAGCCTGTTCTTCTTACCGGGGAGACCGGTGTGGGAAAAGAACTGTTTGCCCGGGCTCTTCATCATCTTAGTCGCTGTTCCGGTGATTTTGTCCCCCTCGATGTTTCCTGTTATGACAGTACAATGCTGACAGATGTTCTGTTCGGTCATGTAAAAGGAGCATATACAGGGGCGGATATACAGAGAGGAGGACTGGTTAAAGCAGCAAAAGGTGGAACTTTATTTCTCGATGAAATCGGGGATTTGAGTCTTGAGGCACAGACTGTCCTTCTGAGGTTTATTCAGGAACGTGAATTCCGACAGGGTGGTGATGATAAACTCCAGTATACAGATGCCAAAATTATTCTTGCTACAAATCGCAATCTAATGAAATCTGTCGAAGAGGGGACATTCCGGAAAGATCTCTATTATAGGCTGGAAACTCATAATATTCAGATCCCTCCATTGAGAAAGAGGCATGGAGATATTCCCCTGTTAACTGAGTATTTTGTACAGAGAAACTGTGTTGATTTGAATCGGGACTTGGTTGAAATCCCCGATGAATTTATTGAGATGTTATGTTCATACAACTTCCCCGGGAATATACGTGAACTGATGAATCTTGTTTTTAATGCGGTGACAATGGCATCGGATAACAGGCTGACAACAGAGAGTATAAGCGGCAGGATTAAGATCATGAATCGCGAAGAAACCGGCAGGGCGGCAAATTTTCAATTATTCAGTGGTTCTACTATTCCTACTTTGAAAGAAGCAGAACAGTTGCTGATTGATGAAGCGCTGAAAAGATCGGAAAATCATCAGGGAAAAGCCGCTGCTCTTCTCGGAATCAGCCGTCAGGCTCTCAATAAGAGAATAAAAGTGAAAGAGATGGAGTAATCAGTATTTCTCTGATTATTCACTACCACATAAAAAACTCATCGAAAAAAAAGTCGCATCCCGGTTCGTCATTCCACAGCTGTAATTCGCTAAGCCCCGTTGCCGTATTGTTGGCGAAGGGCATGTTCTCCATCTCTAATACACCATTGATGTAGAAATCGTAGGTTTTAGCTGTCCAGTCAATATTTTTCAGCTGTAGACGATACCAGGAATTTGAAGAATACCCCCCGATATTTACAGAACCACCTGAACCGTAGAGATAAAGATTTCCATTATTGGAAAAGTAAATCCAGAAACTTGCGGCATTACCGACACCGACAATTTCTCCACCTTCCTCAAGTGTAGAGGATGATTTCACATAAATCTGCAGATAAGACGGCTGATAACTTTGACCTAGTGCTCTGTAGGCAAAAACTCCTTCTGAAAGACTCTGCAGGTAACCTCCATCGAGACGGAAGCAGTTGTCTGTCCCGGCAGCACCCGGAGTAACCCAGAAAGATGAGCTGTAATAATTCCAGAAAGTGGAAGTTGCATACCAGCCTGAGGGAAAGCTTGTACCATCAAAATTGTCATTGAAAATGATTGGTGGGGTTATCGCCCATCCTTCATCGGCAGTGCTTCTTTCTGATTCATCTCCACTCCCGTCCACAGCTGTTACTTTGTAATAATAATGAATAGAATCATCTTCTTTAATACTGGCATATTCTTCGAAAGTCTCTCCTAAAAAAAAGAATATACCATCTTCACTATCGGAACCGTATACCCGATAAGATGAAGCCCCTTCCGACCATGTCCAGGTGATAAATATTTCATAGGCTTCTGTGCCATCGGAGGCTGAAATATTTGTAGGAGCCGGGAACTGGTTACAGCACATACAAGATCTTCTGAATCTGAAATAGCCGTTCCTATATATGATACGACAAAATAAAAAATATTTTTTGCTGCTGGTAAACCTGTATCTGTATAGGTCGTGATATTTTCACCGACACTTCCAATATAGGTAAATTCTGTCAGTTCCATACTTTCTATGCTCCTGTAAATATCAAAACCCTCTTCGTTATCGGAATTATCTGTCCAGTTTAATTGGACTGAACTGGAAGAAAGTGTGGTTGCAGTGATATTATCTGGTGCTGCAGGGCCTGCAGAATCTGTGGTTGTCGTATTTGTTGTAGTCGTAGAATTATTCGGGACATTGGGTGCTATTACAGCATCTTTACAGGATTGAATTAGAAAAAATGAACTTATTAGAAGTATTACAATCTTAAGGAATACCCGGACAGTATTATATTTCATCTCATCTCTCCTCATAGACTCAATATAAATAATGAACAAATTTCTCTGTTCATTTTATCCGGAACTAAAGAAATCTCTCTTTATGGGGATTTCCTATCTTATTTATAATTTTAACCCTCTGAAAGAGACATTTCAACATGATTATAATGAAAATAAGGGAAAGAAAGCGTATAATAAATAATATTGAATTGGTATTGTTTCGGGAATGGAGTGGATTGTGAAAAAAGACTCAATTTACATCATTGTTCTCTTTTTTATTATCTCAATCTTTTGTTTTTCAGAAGAATCTAATTCTCCCTACTATTCCATCGGATTATCTTCTGGAATCGAATATCCTCTTAACACTGATTTTGATCTACTCCGACTCGGCATGAATGTGAATATCGAGAATGAATTGACTATTCCCAGGATTCCCTGGCTGCATGGCCGGGCAGATATCTGCTATTCTCTTCTCCCTGTCCAGGCGGAAACTTCTTTATCCCTGATTGGACTTGGAATTGGACCCTCTTTCTCATTTGAAATAACTCCGAGATTTCTTTTGGGTCTTTCAGTTCTCGGCGGAGGGGTCTATGGCTTTTTTAATAATAACCTGATCAATGCCGATGGAATAGCCTATGAAAACCAACAGGGAGGAGGTGCTTTTTTCACGGCCGGTGGAAAGCTCTCTTTTTTTCTCACTCCTCAGTTGAGTCTGGGACTGAATATGGGATATGTCAATTACATCGGATTGACTCATGGATTAAGAGGAGCTATAAAAGTCACACTTCATCTCGATGGATTTAAAAAGAAAGTTCAATACAAACAAATAGAGTTTGAGAATATCTTTCCATCACAATACAAGTATTATGCTGTAAATCCTGTGGGTTCTGTATTATTTACAAATAATGAGAGGTTCCCGGCTAAAGATGTCTCACTATCTGTTTTCGTTGAACAGTATATGGATAATCCGACAGTCACCTTAGGGCCGGAGAACCTTCGATCGGGAGAATCCTATAAGATAGTTCCAAATATCCTTTTATCCAATACAGTTCTGAATCTGACAGAAGTTTCAAAAGTAACAGCACAATTAATCATTGATTACCATATAAATGGTAGGTTACGTCAAAAGATTTTTTATCAGACACTGACGTTACAGAACAGAAATGCGATCACCTGGGATGATGACCGTAAGGCCGCTGCTTTTATCAGCCCCAAAAACCCGGATATTCTGAGATTCTCCAAAAGAATAGCTGGTCTAGTCCGGGAGAGGGGGCCAAAAACGGTCAATCTGAATCTGCGTATGGCCATGGGGCTTTTTGAAGCTCTTGGCACATATGGATTGAGCTATGTCATAGATCCCAACACACTTCCCTATGAAGATGCTGCCCGGAATATGAATATTGTGGATTTTCTACAATATCCTACTGAAACACTGGTCTATAAGGGGGGAGATTGTGATGATCTTTCCATTCTTTATTGCTCTCTTCTAGAGTCAATTGGCATCGAAAGTGCCTTTATTACAGTTCCGGGACATATTTATTCTGCTTTTTCTCTGGGAATGACTCCAGCTGAAGCAAGAAAGGTCTTCAGCGGTACAGAAGAACTGATCTTCACTGACGACTCTACCTGGATACCCATAGAAACCACATTGATTTCAGAGGGGTTTTATGTAGCATGGCGGTCTGGAGCCAGGCAATGGCGGGAAAATAGAGAAAAGGACAGATCTGTTCTCATTCCCATTTCCCATAGCTGGAAAACCTATGAAGCATCGGGATCTCCGGAAATTGACCTTCCTATTATCCTCCCGGATGTGGGAAAAACCTTAATATCTTATGACGGTGAATTGACCTCTTTTATCGACCGGGAACTCGATCCCATGGTGAGATTGATTCAGAGTCGAATATCCCAAAGTCCTAATCCGATGAGTCAGAGGAACAAGTTGGGGATTCTCTATGCACGATACGGTCGGATTGATAAAGCTATTTCTGAATTCAGAAAGATACTCGATTCGACCGAATACTTCCCGGCTCTAATTAATCTCGGGAATATATATTTTCTTCAAGACCGGTATGATGAAGCCTTTGAAATATTCAGTAGAGCTGAAGCGATAGATCAGAATAATCCGGTTGTTCTTCTGAGCCTGGCTAAAATCAATTATGAGTTTTCTAATACGGCTCTTGTCAATTTCTATTTTACCAGAGCCACTAAGTTAAAACCTGAACTGTCTGCTCAGTTTTCCTACCTTTCTTCCGTCGCTGTAGATTCGGTTGTAAGAGCTGAAGATGTCGAAAATACAAAAAACTATGTCCTGTGGGTGGATCCCGAGGAGGAATGATTGTAATGAGGTATGCTATGGTGGGAAGTTTCTCTATTGGGATTCTGGCTCTGTTTATGACTCTCCTTTCCTGTGAGATCCCTCTTAAAGAAACTTTAATGGAGGTTGTAAAAGACTATTCACGACCTATGACTTCAGTGTCCCCTGACCTGGATGGCAGTCTCGATAAATATAGCCCAGTAATTATCACCTTTACAGAAACTATGAATCCCCTTTCTTTGACTCTCAGTGGACTCATGGCTGCTGAGAGTGATGGGGGGATTTGGAGTGATAGTGAACCTGGTTTAAATTCAGTATTGACCATAAGCCCTCGATCTTCCTGGACTGTCGGGAGCGGCCGGACTTTATCCGTCCAGTGTCTTGACCAAGATGGATATGATATTGAAACTCTGGCACTCATTTTTGGAGTTCTCGATGGAGTGGTGTATGTTCATGCCACCGGTGGTAATAACAATTATCCCGGTACGGAGCTGGAACCGAAAAAGAGTATTCAATCTGCCATTGATGTCGCAGGTGAGTTTTACTCCGAGGCGGAAGTTCATGTTTCAGGGGGGGGGTACCAGGTTAATTATTCTCAAGGGAATTATATAATTATGAAAAAGGGAATATCTCTTCTGGGCGGGTATAAAAGTGATGACTGGCAAGTAAGGAACTATGTACTATATGAAACTATAATAAGTGATTCCGGAAGCATTATTGCTCCCGATCCGGATAATGTACCAGATCAGTTTCGCAGTAGAGCAGTTGATTGTGGAACGGGATTAACATTAGCTACTATCATAGAGGGGTTTACAATTATTGGAGGAGGAGGATCTGTTTCTATCGGTTTAAATTGTTCCGGTTCAAATCCGACAATACAAAACAATATTGTAAAGGGAGGGCTTGGAGATCTTTCTGCTGCCTTAAGAATAAAAGACTGCTCTCCCCTGATATTCAATAATGATATTAATGGAGGTATCGGAGGTGATGAATCCCTCGGAATCTTTACAGCAAATTCTACTTCAATAATTGAGGGAAACAGAATAAATGGAGGAGAAGCCTCTTCTTGTAACGGGATTTTTAATTATGCTTCAAATCCGATAATAAGAAATAATTCACTTATTTTTGGGGGGGATGCCAGAGCATCAAACACTGATGGAATTACAATAGGACTTTCAAATGCAATATTGAATATGGAAGGTTCAAATCCAATTATTTCAGGAAATAATATAAATGGCGGATATGGATGGGTAAGTGTTTCCGGTATTAATAATTCTAGTAATTCTAGTCCTTCTATTAGGAATAATCTGATCTTTGCGGGAATAGGACCTGCTGCACAGAACTCTTTGTCCTTTGGTATAATGTCAGAAGATTCAAATGGTCAAATCCAGAACAATATTATAAATGGAGGACGAGCCGAGAGTTTCGTTTCTTGTGGAATCCAGCTGACCAATTCTCATCCGGTAATTGCGAATAATATCCTTTTCAATTCCGGTGGAGATGAGCAATATGGAGTGTATATGTTTGGGGCGGGAGGGTATCCAGCTAGTTTTGATAATAATGATATATATAATTGCGATACAGCACGTCTTATTGAGGAAATTTCCGAATCAATTAAAAATGATTATAATGATTTATCGACTATGAATGCTTTGAGCTGGGCAAACAGTAATATTTCTGTAGACCCGCAATTTGTCAATGTCAATGGAACTGATGGGGATCCCGCATCAATGGAGGATAATGACTGGCATCTCCAGTCTTCTTCCAGTACTGCTGTAAAAACCGGAGGTATTAATTTATCAGCTTATTTTACAATAGACAAAGATGGGGCCGCACGTACTAATCCCTGGTCTATCGGGGCATATGAACAGGATTGATAAATTCCCCTTATTAAGTCGCTAAAAAACTCAAAATAAAGATTCTTTACAATTCCCCTATTTGATTCTAAGATTGACAGGTGAATCGATTCTTTAAATACGCTCCATACTTATTTTCCTCTATATTCATTGTATTCCTTTATCTCTCTATACAGGCTATGATTAAAAGTCCTTTTTCTTCGGGAGATTCATCAGTTTCCAAGGATGAAAAAAGCAACCATTATGCTTTTTTCCTGCCCGCTTACGATTATTCTTTTTTCAGGAAATTGAAAGAGGGGGCCCAGAGTGCTTCAGAGTCTATGGATTGTTCAATCACTTTTCATGCTCTGGATACAGACCCGCTCAGCTTTGAAATGGTTCCCTACTCCGGTATTGACGGCATTGGAATCTATCCCTATACAAAAGATCAGAAAACTCTCGATATCCTGGCTGATATTTCGAAAGCGGGAATTCCCATTATCCAGATTGAGAATGAAATTATCAGAAATGAAACAACCTTCTTTATTGGAACCAATAACTTCGAATCGGGAAAAGCAATCGGTAAGCTCGCCCTTAAATTAGAAAAGAGGAAACTCAATGTGACTCTTGTCTATAGTGATAAGAATCCCGGTCTTATGTCTGAAGGGAATTTGATTGAACTGGGGCTTATTTCTACACTGGGAGACCGTAAAGGCAAACTGCAGACAGAAGTGACAAGTCTGAATCCTCTCGATGCGGAAAGACTGACTTATGATCTTATGCGACAGACACCCCCCATAGATGTTATCGTTCTCACCGATCCCAGTGATACTCATGTTTCTGTTCAGGCCATAATCGATATGAATCTTGTCGGGACGGTTCATATTATAGGCTTTGGAGAGGATGACAGAATAAAGGAGTATATCAATAAAGGACTCGTTCTTGGATCTATAGTCCGGAATCCCTTTCGCATAGGATTCAGTGCTGTTATGGCTCTCCAGGAGATCAGTAATAATGGATATACTTCAGCTTACGTTGATACGGGGATAAGTATCATAACCAGTGATGATTTGGGAGACCTGACTGATGATTAAGCTGAATATGAACAATTCTCTACGAATCAAACTCCTGTATTATTTTATTTTATCCATGGCTTTTACTTTAATCTCTTTTAGTTTTATATTTGTCAATTCCCTGACACTGCAGGACATTGCAGACAGAAGATTTGAAGATGAACAATTCCTCCAGGAACTTCAATCTCAACTTGATGATATACAGGAACCGCTGGAGAGTTATCTGAGTATCTACTCATCATCTTCTCTGGCTCAATTACTTTATACAACAGAAACTCTTAAAGAATCTCTCCCTGTCAGGAGACCTATAACCAATAATGAAGCACTGTTGTTAAACAGGGAGATTTTCTTTCTTATTGATTCTTACCTTATACAGGTGAATCATGTCATTGAGATGAAAAGGGGCCGAAAAGTTATTGAGTATACCAGGGCTTTTGAAGATCTCTCCATTCTCTACAATTATATAACAGAGAGGATTAATAAGGTCAGCCTTCAGGGATTTCGAAATCAATTGCGTGAATACAGGCACTTTCTCGACCTATTCAGAAAAGTGCAGATGTATAGCCTGGTTTTGATTGTTCTGATAATGGCCTTATCATTCTCTATTCTTATGAGAACGCTAAACAATATCTCCATCCCGATACATCAGCTTTCTATTATGGCAGGCAAGATTTCAGGGGGAGATTTTGATCTTCCCGATATTAGTTTTAATTCGGTCAATGAGATTAATCATGTTGCAGCTGCTTTCAATAATATGAAGAACAGTATTAGCCATTATATAAAGGAATTACAGAATCAAAAAGAAATCGAACAGCAGATAATGACTGAACGAGTGCGGAATCTTAAAATGGAACAACTTCTGAAAAGAATGGAGCTCTATACAATGCAGGCCCAGATGAATCCTCATTTCCTCTTTAATACCATTAATACAGGAGTCCAGCTGGCCATTGTGGAAGAGGCGGAAAAAACAGCTGATTTTATGGAGAATCTGGCGGCACTTTTTCGGTACAACATAAGGGAGAAGAAATTTTTTGTTCCTTTAAGACATGAATTTGAGGGACTCAAATCGTATTTTAATATTTTAAAAATCCGTTTCCCCAATTCTCTGAATTTTGAACTCGATATCCAGGAGGATCTCCTCGACAAGTTCAGTTGCCCCGCCATGATACTTCAGCCTCTTGTGGAAAATTCCGTAGTCCATGCTTTTAAAAATAAAGAGGGTATGGGGACTGTTACGGTGTCTATTCATTATCACAGGCCCATTTTAAGAATTTCTGTAAAAGACAATGGTATAGGGATCCCGGATAAGACTAAAAATGCCCTTCTTGTCTCTCATACACACGATTATCAGTTAAGTTCAAAAGTTATGGGTCTGGAAAATGTTATCCAGCGATGTTATTTCTTTTATCCTGAAGAGAAAGATGTTATTGAGATAGACAGCCGGCAGGGGAAGGGAACCGATATCATCATCAATATCAATACGGAGGTTGATCCATGTATCGAGTTATGATCGTAGATGATGAAGAACCGGTTCTCGATAGTTTCAGTTTTATCTTCAAAAAATATGTTTCCGACTTTACCCTCTGCGGTAAAGCCAGATCGGGTATAGAAGCGATGGAGGTTGTCAGAGAACAGAATCCTGACCTGGTCTTCATGGATATCCAGATGCCCGGCATCGATGGAATAGAGGCAATAAAAAAAATTCAGCCTTTGTATCCTCATATCATTTTTATCTTATCTACAGCTTATGAGCGTTTTGATATTGCGCAAAAAGCCATACATCTAGGTGTTTTCAGCTATCTGGTAAAACCAGTATCAAGGAATAAAATCCTGGAAGAACTGGATAAGGTTAAATTATTTCTCGATAACAGAAAACAGCATAAAGATCTTCTCATTGAAGAAGAGCAGTTTCTTGAAAAAACCAGAAAAGATCTACAGGACAGTTTTCTATCCAGTTTAATCTGGAAGAATCCCGATCAGGAAAAATGGGATGAATTCTGCCGGTATTTTTCTATAAACAGTGAACGGGCTGCTATTAGCCTTGTCGGTGGTATTGGAAATGTCGCGGAAGATATGAGAGATGAGATATACGGAGAGATTATAAAGAAAATTCAGTATAAATATAATTGCCTGACCGCAGATCTTGGAGACAAACTTCTTTTATTCTTTCCTGAAGAAATGGAGTTAAAGAGGCTGGAGAAGCAGTTTCGTGAGATTCTTTCCGGTTTAGAAAGATTCAGTCTTATTCTCGGAATGGGGGGAGTCTACCATTTTTCCCAATTGACAAAATCTTTTTCAGAAGCCTTTCAGCCATTTGCTGATGAAAATGATGCGGGAAATAAAAGAAATAACGAACAGAGAAAAATCCTCTCCTTATACAAAAGCATTCTCACATCGGAAAGAAATAAAGGGGAAGATCTATTTAAGGAATTCTGGATTGAAAAATTCAAGAAAGACTCATTTCTTGTGGCAAAAGGGAAAATGGTCGCTCTTTTTACTCTCCTATTACAGGATATAGAGGATCATCTTCTTATAAAAAGCCATTTCAATATTGATCCCGCCGAAGAGATAATGCCTTTGGATTCGGTTGAAGAGTGGGAACATTGGGCGACTCATTCTATTAAGGAGCTCTTTAATATACTGGAAACTCAAAAAGGGTATACCTATCCGAAACCTCTGAAAAAAGCCTTGGCTTTTATTGGCGAGAATTACAATAAACAGCTTCAATTATCTTCCGTAGCCGAAGAATGTATGGTCACGGGAAGCTATTTAAGCCGTTTATTCTCAGAACATCTGAATACGAAGTTTATCGATTACGTGAACCGATACAGAATAAATCAGGCCGTAATTCTGCTTCGGGATAAGAATCTGACAATCAAAGAAGCCTCATATCTTGTGGGATATCAGGATCCGAATTATTTCAGCCGGATATTCCGGAAAATTATGGGAATTTCTCCATCTGATCTTTAAAGGAGTACATTATTATGGTTCAAAAAATTACTTTGATACTTATGTCTATTGCTCTATTTGTTTCCTGTTCACCTGAAGAGGAATCAGGTCAGGATGTTATCCGGATCGGCTTTTCCGCCGCTTCTGAAACATTTCTGCAGGAGAGATGGGACCGTGATAAAAAGATTTTTACAAGCACGGCCGGAGAACTCGGTGCAGAGGTCATTTTCGCTAAATCTCTTGGGAATTCCAAAGATCAGGTTTCACAGATTCAGTATCTGATGGAACAGGATATTGATGTCCTGGTGATCATCCCAAAGGATAAAGAATTATTAAGCGGAGTTGTCAGAAAAGTAATCGATAAAAGAATCCCGGTACTCTCTTATGACAGGCCTATATTGGGAGTTTCCATAACCGGGTATATTTCCTTTGATAATCATCAGGTAGGCCGTCTGATGGCCGAGGCTCTAGTCTCGCGGGTGCCCGAGGGGAATTATCTTCTTGTGAATGGTTCTATCCGAGACAACAATAGTTTTGAAGTTAATTCTGGTGTTCATGAAATTCTGGATCCTCTGGTTGAAGAGGGGAAAATCCTGATTGCAGAGGAAATCTGGCTCGATGAATGGAGTTATGATGAAGCACTGGAGAAGATCGGCCGTGTTTTTGAGGGAAATGATAACATTCAGGCTATTTTCGCTCCCAATGACAATATGGCACAGGCGGCCATCCGTATCCTTTCAGAAAAACAGCTTGCAGGAAAAGTTGCCGTGGTCGGACAGGATGCCGATCTGATCTCCTGCCAGAGCATTGTAGAGGGTACTCAATTGATGACAGTGTATAAACCGATTCACAACCTGGCTACCAGAGCGGCAGAACTCGCTGTGAAAATGGCCAGGAAAGAAGTGCTGATAGCAGATATGTTTATAGATAATCAGAGTGAAGAGGAAATCCCTTTCTTTATGGAGAAGCCAATTCCTGTATTTAAAGAGGATCTTGAAGCAACTGTTATTCGTGATGGGTTTCATTCCCGCGAGGACATTTACCGCAACGCTATAGGACA